>NZ_JBVHVT010000054.1:0-59877 GCF_055564695.1 Streptomyces sp. NPDC029014 | reverse complement strand
AGGGGGGCCGCCTGTTCCTCCCCCCCAAAGGGGTAACCTTAGATGACCCCCCCGCGGGCGGGCCCCCCCCCGGGCCCCCCCCCCCCCCCCGCCGAACGGTCAGGCGTCGATCCGCGAGCGGTCCAGGGTCGCGGCGGAGCTGGTGATGAACTCCTTGCGCGGGGCGACCTCGTTGCCCATCAGCAGGTCGAAGACCTGCTCGGCCGCCTCCAGGTCGCCGATGTTGATCCGGCGCAGGGTGCGGTGGCGGGGGTCCATGGTGGTCTCGGCCAGCTGGTCCGCGTCCATCTCGCCCAGGCCCTTGTAGCGCTGGATCGATTCCTTGTAGCGGATGTTCTTCCGCTGGAATTCCAGAAGGGTCTGGCGCAGTTCGTTGTCGGAATACGTGTAGACGTACTTGTCCTGGCCCTTCTTGGGCTGGACGAGTTCGATCCGGTGCAGCGGCGGAACGGCCGCGAAGACCCGGCCCGCCTCGACCATCGGCCGCATGTACCGCTGGAAGAGCGTCAGCAGGAGGCAGCGGATGTGCGCACCGTCGACATCGGCGTCGACGAGCAGGACGATCTTGCCGTAGCGCGCGGCGTCAATGTCGAAGGTCCGGCCCGAGCCGGCCCCTATGACCTGGATGATCGCGCCGCACTCCGCGTTCTTCAGCATGTCCGAGACCGAGGACTTCTGAACGTTCAGAATCTTGCCGCGGATCGGGAGCAGCGCCTGGAATTCTGAATTCCGGGCCAGCTTCGCCGTGCCGAGGGCGGAGTCGCCCTCGACGATGAAGAGCTCGCTGCGCTCGACGTCGTCACTGCGGCAGTCGGCCAGCTTGGCGGGCAGCGAGGACGTCTCCAGCGCCGTCTTCCGCCGCTGCGCCTCCTTGTGCTGACGGGCGGCGATACGGGTCCGGGCCGCCGCGACGATCTTCTCCATCACGGCGCGGGCCTGCTGCTTGTCGTCGCGCTTGGTGGAGGTCAGGAAGGCCTTGAGCTCCTTGGCCACGACGGAGGCGACGATCCTGGCGGCCGCCGAGGTGCCCAGCACCTCCTTGGTCTGGCCCTCGAACTGCGGCTCGGCCAGGCGGACGGTGACGACCGCGGTCATGCCCTCCATGGCGTCGTCCTTGACGACGTCGTCCTCGGCGACGCGCAGCAGCTTCGCCGACCGCAGCACCTCGTTCACGGTCTTGGTGACCGAGCGCTCGAAGCCGGTGACGTGGGTGCCGCCCTTGGGCGTGGCGATGATGTTGACGAAGGACTTGACCGTGCTCTCGTAGCCGGTGCCCCAACGCAGGGCGATGTCCACGCCGAGTTCGCGGGTGACCTCGGTGGGGGTCATGTGGCCGCGCTCGTCGAGGACGGGGACGGTCTCCTTGAAGGTGCCCTGGCCGCTCAGGCGCAGCACGTCGCAGACGGCCTTGTCCTGGGCGAGGTAGTCGCAGAACTCGCTGATGCCGCCGTCGAAGCGGAAGACCTCCTCGGTCTTGCCGGCGCCGTCGATGCCGCGCTCGTCGCGGACGATGAGCGTCAGGCCGGGGACGAGGAAGGCGGTCTGGCGGGCGCGCTGGTGGAGGGTCTCCAGGGAGAGCCGGGCGTCCTTGAGGAAGATCTGCCGGTCGGCCCAGTAGCGGACCCGGGTGCCGGTCTTGCCCTTGGCGATCCGCTTGACCTTGCGCAGGCCGTTGGCCGGGTCGAAGGGGCTGTCCGGCCCCTGCTCGGTGAAGACCCCGGGGACGCCGCGGCGGAAGCTGATCGCGTGCGTGGAGCTGCCGCGGTCGACCTCGACGTCGAGGCGGGAGGAGAGGGCGTTGACCACGGAGGCGCCGACGCCGTGCAGACCGCCGGAGGCCGCGTACGAGCCGCCGCCGAACTTGCCGCCCGCGTGCAGCTTGGTCATGACGACCTCGACGCCGGACAGCCCGGTCTTGGGCTCGACGTCGACGGGGATGCCGCGGCCGTTGTCGCGGACCTCGACGGAGGCGTCGTCGTGGAGGACCACCTCGATGTGGTCGCAGTAGCCGGCCAGGGCCTCGTCGACGGCGTTGTCGATGATCTCCCACAAGCAGTGCATGAGACCGCGGCTGTCGGTGGACCCGATGTACATACCGGGGCGCTTGCGGACGGCCTCGAGGCCTTCGAGGACGAGCAGGTGCCGCGCGGTGTAGTTGGAGCCGTCCCGGTCTGCTCCGGACAGCAGCGCGCTGGAAGGCACGGACGTGTCGGCGGTCACGCAGTTCGCTCCTCGCTGAATTTCTTTCCTGGCCCGATCGGGGCGCAGGGTGGCTCGGTTGCCCGTCGAAGGGTACCGAGGCCTGGTAGAGCGGATGCAACGCCACCCTCGCCCAGGATCAGCCTAGTGCAGATCCGTACGGGTGTTCGATCCCCCAAGGGGGTGAAGCAAACATCACGTTCCCTTCCAGGCATGAACCATTTAGGGTTCGGGCACGTCCTCATGCACAACCGGCACTCGCGCCGGGGAGGACGACTGCGACAGACGAACTGCGACAAGCGAACGACTGACAACGCGAAACCGTAAAGCAACGCAATACGGCTCCTTCGCCGCCAACCGGCAGCAGCCGGCCAGCTTCGGAAGGAAGTTTCGAGGAAAAGCCGCGAGCGGGAACGTTTTCGGCCTGGTTGGATGTTGACCCTGGTACGACAGCTCGTCGAGCTGAGAGAAGAGGCGACGTGACTACTGTTCTGACACCCGCGACCCCGCTGACGGCCGCTGACCGATGCGACCGTTGCGGCGCCCAGGCATATCTGCGCGTCGTCCTGCTGAGCGGCGGTGAACTGCTCTTCTGCGCCCACCACGGACGTAAGTTCGAGCCGGAACTCAAGAAGATCGCCGCGGAAATACAGGATGAGACCGAGCGGCTGACGTCCGCCCCGGCGGCGCACGCCGACACCGAGGACCGCTAAACCAGCCTGTCCCTCGCATCCGACGAGCCTGGACCGGCCCGAGCCGGTCGACGGGCGGTACTTCTGAGACCCAGAAGCGCCGCCCGTCCTTGCGTTTACGGCCCGTACGAGCTCGCGTTCACGGCCCCTGCGGCGCGTCGGCCGTACCGGGGCCCTCTTGCCGATCATGGCTGAAAACAGCCCCCGAAAGGGCCGACGGTGCTCCTGCCGGGACACCTGAGGCCACAGCGGCCCGGTGTGCCGCTCCCTCCGCTCCCCGCGAAGGGCCCGTAAGAGCCCTTGCGGTCGGCGTGTAGCGCTTTGCCCCGCCCCATCGGACCTCCCGACCGGCGGCCGGCCGTAGGGCCGTCTCGGGGGCCGTCACGAAGCCGGCGAAGGCCGCGATACGCGTGTAGACCCCCGGACTGTCCGCCCGGCCACAGCCCCGCCCCCACGACACCACCCCGATGAGCCGCCCCTGCGCGACGAGCGGACCGCCGCTGTCGCCCTGGCAGGCGTCCCGGCCCCCGCTGCGGTGGCCGGCGCAGACCATGGACTCCGGGCGGTACTGGCCGTCCGCGTCCCCCGGGTAAGCGCGCAGACACACCTCGTCCGCCAGCACCGTCACCCGGGCGGCGCGCAGCGCGTACGCGTAGTCACCGAAACCGCTCGTGTCGCCCCATCCGTAGATGACGGCCTCACTGCCCTCGGCGTAGCCCGGATGCCCCTTCTCGGCCAGCGGCAGCACGGAACCTGCGGGCACGGCTTCGTCGAGTTCCAGCACGGCGACGTCCCCGGTGTTGCTGTGCGGGTCGTAGTCCGGGTTGACCCGGGCCGCGCGCACCGTGATCTCCCTGCCCTCGGCCGCCCGCAACTGCGTGCGGCCGGTGATCACGCGGAGGTCGGGAACGGTGTCGACCGGGCCGCCGAGGACCTCGGGGCTGAGGCAGTGGGCCGCGGTGACCACCCGGGTCGGTCCCACGAGGACGCCGCCGCAGAACTGACCGCCGCGCATACCTCCGAACCGGTCACGGCTGGCCAGGGCCACCACCCAGGGGCTGTCGGCCACCTTCACCGGCCTGCCGCCGATGACCACACTGTCCGCGGCGGCCTGGGGTGCACGGGCCAGCGGTGCCGCGGCCGCCCCCGCCGCCAGCGCCAGCGCACCCGCCAGAGCACGGGAAAAGGGTCGACGCATCGGGCCTCCTGACTCTGAGTGTGGATGACTCCACCCAGAGTGGGATGCCCGGTGGCCGTGCGCACCCGCGCGCGGCCACCGCCGGCACGGTCAGGTCAGTCCAGGTAGTCGCGCAGCACCTGGGAGCGCGACGGGTGGCGCAGCTTCGACATCGTCTTCGACTCGATCTGGCGGATGCGCTCGCGCGTGACGCCGTAGACCTTGCCGATCTCGTCGAGGGTCTTGGGCTGGCCGTCGGTGAGGCCGAAGCGCATGGAGACGACGCCGGCCTCGCGTTCGCTGAGGGTGTCGAGCACCGAGTGCAGCTGCTCCTGCAGGAGCGTGAAGCTGACCGCGTCGGCCGGGACGACCGCCTCGGAGTCCTCGATGAGGTCGCCGAACTCGCTGTCGCCGTCCTCACCGAGCGGGGTGTGCAGGGAGATCGGCTCGCGGCCGTACTTCTGGACCTCGATGACCTTCTCGGGGGTCATGTCGAGTTCCTTGGCCAGCTCCTCCGGGGTGGGCTCGCGACCCAGGTCCTGGAGCATCTGCCGCTGCACGCGGGCGAGCTTGTTGATCACCTCGACCATGTGGACGGGGATGCGGATCGTGCGGGCCTGGTCGGCCATGGCGCGCGTGATCGCCTGGCGGATCCACCACGTCGCGTAGGTGGAGAACTTGTAGCCCTTGGTGTAGTCGAACTTCTCGACCGCGCGGATCAGACCCAGGTTGCCCTCCTGGATCAGGTCCAGGAAGAGCATGCCGCGGCCGGTGTAGCGCTTGGCGAGCGAGACCACTAGGCGGAGGTTGGCCTCCAGCAGGTGGTTCTTGGCCCGGCGGCCGTCCTCGGCGATGATCTCCAGCTCGCGCTTGAGCTTGGGCGCCAGCTTGTCCGAGGTGGCGAGCTTGTCCTCGGCGAACAGCCCCGCCTCGATCCGCTTGGCGAGCTCCACCTCCTGCTCGGCGTTGAGCAGCGGGACCTTGCCGATCTGCTTGAGGTAGTCCTTGACGGGGTCGGCGGTGGCGCCGGCCACGGCGACCTGCTGGGCCGGGGCGTCGTCCTCGTCGTCGGAGATGACGAAGCCCTTGCTCTCGCCGCCCTCCTCCTCTTCCTCGACGTCGCCCTTGACCTCGCCGGGCCCCTCTTCGATGAGGTCTTCCTCGGCGATCTCGCCGGTGTCCTTCTTGGCAGCCGTCTTCTTCGCGGCCGTCTTCTTGGCGGCGGGCGCGGCCTTCTTGGCCGCGGTCTTCTTCGCCGCCGTCTTCTTGGCCGCCGTCTTCTTCGCGGCGGACTCGGCTGCGGACTCCTGGGCCGACGCGTCCGCGGGCTCCGGGTCCGCCGTCTCGGCCGCCGGTGCCGCGGCGGCGACGGTCCGCGCAGCCGTCGTCTTCGTCGCGGCGGTCTTCGTGGCCGCCCGCTTGGCCGGGGTCTTCGCTGCGACGCTCTTGCGGGTGGTGCGCTTGGGCGACTCCGCGGCACTGACCATCAGCGTCACACCCTCTTCCTCGAGGATCTGGTTGAGGCTGCGCAGAACATTCTTCCACTGGGTCGCAGGAATCTGGTCAGCCTCGAAGGCCCGACGCACGTCATCGCCGGCGATCTGCCCCTCGGCCTTGCCCCGCTCGATGAGCGCCATCACGGACTCGGAATCGGCGATCTCCGGCGGGAGCGTACGGGATGTGCTGGCCGACACGAACAACCTCTCGGAACGATGGGAACGGCTTCCGACCCCGGCCGGATGGTGCTGGACCGGAGCCGACGACCACCGACTGGGGATGGGCCGGGGGCGCGGGCAGGGGCCGGGGAGCTGCACAGCACCCGCAAGGGCTGCTGTCTTCCCTCCGTCGGCCATCACCTCTCTAGGTCATCGCTTGACTTCGCAGAGCGTTACGCCCCAATCTTCGTGGCCCAAGTCACACACGGGGGCCAAAAGGCGCACCCTGGAGGACGTATTCGCAGGTCAGACGGGGTCTGCAGGCAGTGGGGGCACCGTCGCAAAACGGCCGGAAAGGGCCCGGTGGGGGCCGGATCCGGGCGTCGCGGAAGGCCGGCTCCGCAAGGCCGCTCACGCTGGTGTCGCCGGACCCGGCCGGGTCCGGCGACCTGTGCGAGTACCTCCGTGCCTCCTGTCCGCCGCTCCGTCAGTGCTCGCGCGGGGCGGGCACCACGCGCTCGACCTCGGGGTGCACCGTCAGCAGCTGGCGCATCGCGCTCTCGGCACCGGCCGCGTCCCCCGAGGCGAGGGCCTCCACGAGCCGCGCGTGGTGCGCGACGCAGGTCTCGCTGGGGCGGTCGCAGGTGGTCGTGGGGCTGCCGGAGACCTGGAGGGCGGCGGAGACGATGCCGGAGAGGTGCTCCAGCATGCGGTTGCCCGCGACCTGGATGAGGAGGGCGTGGAACTCGTTGTCGGCGCGCGCGAAGGTGATCGCGTCGCCCTGCCCGAGGGCGTGGCCCATGATCTCGACCATGTCGGCCAGGCGCTGCTGGACGTCCGCGCGGCCGTGCCCCGCGGCGAGCCGGGCGGCGAGGGGCTCGATGGTCCAGCGGAGCTCGTTGAGTTCGCGGCGCTGGTCCTCGCGCTGGGGGCCGAAGGCGCGCCACTCGATGATGTCGGGGTCGAGGAGGTTCCAGTCGGCGACGGGGCGGACCCGGGTGCCGACGTTGGGGCGGGCGCTGACGAGGCCCTTGGCCTCCAGCACGCGCAGCGATTCGCGGACGACCGTGCGGGAGACCTCGAAGCGCTGGCCGATCTCCTCGGGGACGAGCGGGCGGTCCGCCCCCAGGTCGCCGGAGACGATCATCTGGCCGAGCTGCTGTACGAGTTGGCCGTGCAGTCCGCGGCCTCGGCTGCCGGCCGCGCGGCGCCCGACCCGGCTCAACTCGACGTCGGCGCCGTCCCAGTGGGGCGTTCCGACGCGGTCGGTCCCGGAGGACTCCGCGTAGGGATAGCGTTCCAGTTCGCCCGGGCCGACGAGGCCGGAGTCGGCATGGCGGGCGGCGGTCATCATGGTGTGCGCAAGGGTACTCACGAATCCTTTGTCGGCCGCACCTTCATGACCCTTGAGGTCTTTGGTGAAAAGCACACGAAAGGGTGATAGGCGTCACCTGCGCAATTGACGACTTATCGTAAAGAACCGGGCTTTTCATGGGGAGTTGCGGTCCCGTTCACCTGATGTGGGCGTCTCCGGTCGTCCGGCGGCCGCGAACGGGACCACATCGATCACCAACGCACTCGACCGCGCAGTCCTGTGAACCCATAGGCGCACAACAGGACCATCAACGACAACACCAATGCGGTGCCCACGGGTTGGGCCATCACCCGGAGGGCCCCCAGGACCAGGCGGTCGGCCTCCGGGGGCCACTGCGCCCAGGCCAGCCCGCGCAGCCGGACCGCGACCCCGGCCACCGGATGGACAGACGGCCCCTCCAGCACCTCGCGCACCAGCGGCACCACCCCCATGGGGACGGCGAGCACTGCGGCCAGGCCGGCGGTCGCCGACCGGAAGACCCCGGAGGCCAGCACCCCGGCCCAGGCGCACCCGACCAGCAGACCGGCCCAGCTCACGACCGCGGAGACCCACCGGTCGGGGGTGCCCCGCGGTCCGCTGCCGAAGACGAGGTGCAGGGCCGCGGCATCGGCGGCCACGGCGAGCGCGCCGAGCAGCAGGGCGAGGGCTGCGCACACGGCGAGCTTGGCCGCGAGCAGTCCTACCCGGCGCGGCACCGTGCCGCGATGGGCGGCGAGCGCGGGGTAGCGGTACTCCTCGCCGAATGCCAGGGCACCGAGCAGGCCGGCCCCGAGGGCCGCGGGCGGCAGGGGCAGCAGCTCGGGCCAGGCGGCCAGCACGCGGTTCTGCGGGGCGTGGCCGGAGCGCGCCAGTACCAGGGCGGTCAGGACGGAGACGGCGACGACGAGGCCGGCGACGAGGGCGGGCGTGGCGGTTCCGCAGACGCGCAGCAGTTCGTAGCGCAGGGGCCGCAGCGGGCCGCCCACCCTGCGCACCGGCGAGGCCGACGGCCGGGCGGGGGGCCGCGGGTGCCGGTTCCCGGCCGGGGACGGGGCCGCCGCTCCGGGGGAGGAACGGTCAGCGGTTGCGGCCGCTTCGGCGGAGGCCTCGACCTCGGCGTCGGACGCGGACCGGGCCTGCGGAACCGGCGCCTCCTCCGGCGCGACGAGGGTGCTGGCGTCGCCCGTCTCGTCGGCGAGCCGGTGGACCAGGACGTCGTGGCGGAAGGCCGCCTCACCGACCTCGGCGCAGTTCGTCCCGTACACGGACAGGAGGTTGCCGCTCTCCTCGACGATCTCCACCGCGCGCTGTGCGTCCCGGGCCTCGCGACCGAGGACGTCGGCCAGACGGGCGGCGTGCGGGGTGCGCACGGCGACCCGCGGCCGCAGCCGGGTGCGGGCGAACGCAGCGGCGTCCTGGTCGGCGACGAGCCGGCCGGCGGCGATGCTGACGACCCGGTCCGCGCAGCGTGCGGCCTCTTTCGCGTCGTCGGTGGTGAACAGGACCGCCCCGCCGAGGGCGGCGTGGCCGCGCAGCAGGCCGTGGAGCCAGTCGCGGTCGCGGGGCGAGAGTCCTGCGGAGGGCTCGTCGAGGAGCAGGGTGCACGGGTCTGCGAGCAGGGCCGCGGCCAGGGCCACGCGGCGTTCCATTCCGCGCGAGAGGGAGCCGAGCCGCTGGTCGCGCAGGCCCGCGACACCGACGACCTCCAGGGCGGTATCGGCGCGGGAGGCGGGCACCCCGGCGGCCGCGCACAGCATCCGCAGCTGGCCGCGGACCGTCCGCGAGGGGTTGCCGGGCACGTCGCCGAGCAGGACGCCGACCTCTCGGCCGGGATGCGGGATCTGGTGCAGCGGGCGCCCCCGGAAGTAGGTGATTCCGCGGCCCGGTTCGAGCTCCAGCATGAGGCGCAGGGCAGTGGTCTTGCCCGAACCCGGTTCGCCGAGAAGGGCGGTGACGGCACCCGGGTGGGCCTCGAAGGTGAGGTCGTCCACGCGGGGCGGGAGGTCTCGACGGGGAGTGCTGGTGAGTCCGATGGCCTGGAGCATCGCTTCTCTCGCGGGGGTGAGACCGCTCTGCGGCAGGGTCAATACCCCATACAAGATAACGAGATATGTCCGATTTTCGCCGCATCTTGGGCGTGTGCGCACCCGTGTCGGCAGCGGAGTTGTCGGTTCCCCGACCGGAAACTCAGGCTTCCGGCCGCAGCATCGGCGGGTTGAGCAGCGTGGCACCGCCGGCCCGGAACAGCTGGGCGGGCCGCCCGCCCTGACGGGTCGTCGTCCCTCCGGCGGGCACGAGGAACCCGGGGGTCCCGGTGACCTTGCGGTGGAAGTTGCGGGGGTCGAGGGCCACGCCCCACACGGCCTCGTAGACCCGGCGCAGCTCGCCGACGGTGAACTCGGGCGGGCAGAAGGCGGTGGCCAGGGAGGAGTACTCGATCTTCGATCGGGCCCGCTCCACACCGTCGGCGAGGATCCGGGTGTGGTCGAAGGCGAGTCCGGAGGACACTTCCTCCTCGGCTGCCAGGAGCTCGTCGACGGGGGCCCAGCGCGCACTGTTGGCGTCTCCGCCGGCCCGGGGCGCGGGCAGGTCCGGAGCCAGGACGAGGTGCGCGACGCTGACCACGCGCATCCGCGGATCCCGCTTCGGGTCCCCGTACGTCGCGAGCTGCTCCAGGTGGGCGCCGTTGCCCGCGCCCGGCTCGGCGGGGTCGTGCGCGCACAGCCCGGTCTCCTCGGAGAGCTCCCGGGCCGCGGCGGCCGCCAGGTCCTCGTCTCCGCGTACGAAGCCGCCGGGCAGGGCCCAGCGTCCCTGGAACGGCTGCTCGCCGCGCCGGACGACGAGTGCGCAGAGAGCATGGCGCCGTACGGTGAGCACGACCAGGTCGACGGTGACGGCGAACGGCGGATAGGCCGACGGGTCGTAGGGAGACATGCCGCGATCATAGTCGTCTTCCTGACGATAAACAGGGCTTTCGTGATCCTGAAGACGACGACGGGCAGCCTACCCGCCCAGTTGAAGCGCATCGGCCGCCTCCTCCACCATGCCGAGGCCGAGCCTGCTGATCCGCAGGGCGAACGGCTCGCCCGCCACCCGCAGGCCGGACAGCCGCAGGGCGCCGAGTGGGGCGCCGGGCAACGGGACGAGGGCGACCGTGCCGGCCGGGGCATCGGGTCGGATGCCGGCGAGCGCGGCCAGGACGTGGACCCCCGCCGCCGCGGACACCGCCGCCGGACGGCAGGCCGCCGGGTGCGGGAGCGGCGCGCTGCCCGCGGTGCGCTGCTCGGCCGCGTACATCTCCGGCAGCCTGAACCCGAAGCTCTCCGCGGCGTCCAGCAGCCCCCGCAGCAGTGCGGCGGCCTGCTCCGCGAAGCCCGCCTGGGCCAGGCCTGCGACCGCCACGGCGCTCTCGTACGCCCGTACCGAGCCGGCGCGGTGGCCGAAGGGGTTGTGTCCGGGCTCCCGCGAGGCCATGCTCCGCAGCCCCCACCCGGAGTCCATGGCGGGTGCTGCGAGGAGCCGGACGAGTTGTTCGGCGCGGATGCGGTCCAGCAGGCCGGGGGCGAACAGCCCGCCTCCGAGCAGGCCGGTGTCGAAGAGGTGCACGCAGGCTCCGGTGAGCCGGGGCAGCGGCCGCCCGTCGGGGTGCAGGGCGGCGGCCGGCCTGCCGCCGTCGGGGCCGTCGATCCAGAAGCGGTCCCGGAAGCGGTTGCGCAGTGCCTCCGCCCGGTCGCGCCACTCCTGCGCGCCGTCCCGCCCGCACCCGTCCAGCAGGTCGGCGCCGAGGAGGGCGGCGCGGTGGGCGTGCGCCTGGGTCTCGCAGCGGCGCGGCCCCGGATCCGGATCGGCGACGAACCCGTCCTCGCCGAGGGCTGCGCGCAGCCAACCCAGGCACTGCTCCGCGGCCGGGAGCAGTCGGGCCACCTCGTCCTCGGGCAGCCCCCACCGCCGCGCCTCGGCCAGTACCGCGGGGAAGGCGAGCGTGGCCTCGGTGCCGGTGCAGCCCGGCGGGAGCTGCGGGCCCGCGCCGCGCAGCGGGCCGGGGATCTTCCCGGCGTCGGGGCCGGGGCCGCCGGTCTGGCTGCGGGCCAGGGTGCGCAGGGTGGCCGCGGCGAGCCCGGTCCCGAGCGGCAGCGCCATCCTGGCGGCCCACAGGGATTCCGCGGGGGCCAGGCCGAGCCGCCACGGCACGCCGGCGGCGGCGAAGGCGTCGGCCGGCTCCTCGTGGTCCCGCAGGAGCAGCGCGCCGAGGTCCTCGACACTGGTCCGGAACCAGGCCCCGGCCCGCGGGTCGTCGCACTCGGCCCGGGCGTCGGACAGCGGGTTGGCGACCTGTCCGGCCGGTGCCCGGGAGGTGCGGGCGGCCGTGGTCCGCAGTTCGATGGTCCGGGATTCCCCCGGCGCCAGTTCGAGCTGCCACCGCAGCAGCCCCGCGGAGGCGAGCGCGTCGTCGGGGGCCGGTTCGGCAGCGGTGACGGCCTGGGCGTCGCCCGTGCTCCAGCGCAGCCCGGCGGCGTGCACCCCGGCGGGCAGTTCCGGTCCGGCCCGGCCGGCGGCCACCGCGGCGAGTTCGGCGAGGTCCGTGCCGAGCAGGACCTCCACGGACAGGCGGACCGGGCGGACGGTGAAGCTGCGCAGGGTGATCCGCTCGGTGCCGTCCGCGTGCCGCACCCGTTCGACGCCGATGTCGGGATCGGGTCCGGCCTCGGTGCCGGTGCGGACGGTCGCGGTGAAGGAGGCCCGGTCGGCGCCGAGGCTGCGCCCCTGGACCGCGACCGGTTCCCGGCCGCCGACCCTGAGCACGCAGCGGGACAGGAGCCGCCGCCCCGACCGGTAGATCCCGTCGATCCCGCGGCCGGTGAGCTGGCCGTGCTCGGGCGAGATGACCAGGCAGGGCGCCGATACGCAGATGACGGCCCCGTGTACGGGCGGCAGCTCGGGTCTGGGGGCTGGGATTGCAGAGGTGGCCATGGTCCGCCTTGTCTGGACGCGCTGCGCTCCGGTCGGTTCCGCGGGGCGGCGGGGCCGGGCCCCCGTCACCCTCCTGGGGAACGCCCTCGCCCCCGCCCGGGTCACGGTGCACGCCCGGGGCAGGCCCCGGCTCACCGGTCGCTCCCGGTGGTGCGGCGGCCCTCGCGACGGCCTCCCCGGTCCTTGCGGCCCGGCGGGCGGGTGAGGGCCGCTGTGCGCTTGCGGCGGGGTTCCCTGCGCCGCCGTTCGGCCCGCAGGCAGGCCCGCAGCCCCTCCGGGTCGATGCCCTCGTTGCAGGCGTGGTGGAGCAGTTGGGCGAAGCGGTAGTCGGCGTCTGCCTGTAGGGCGAGCCCCAGGGCGATGCGGGCGGTCGGCTCGTCCCCGGTGGACCAGGAGACCCAGCCGGCGAGGGTGAGCGGGGCGGCCGCGTGCTCGCCGTAGGCGCCGACGCAGCGCCTGGCCAGGGCCCGCCACAGGCGCAGCGCGGGAGCGGCTTCCTCGTCCTCCATCCACTCGGCGGCGATGTCCCGCGTTTCGCGGTCCTGGAGGCCGAGGATGAGGGTCGCGGCCTCGTCGTGCCCGAGCAGGGCGTCGTCCCAGTCGTCGGCCCCCGGTCCGCCCTCGACGGGCGGGGCGAGGGTGAGGCGCCGCATGAGGGTGCGGGCCAGCGTGATGGTCTCGGTGCCGATGTCCTTGCGGCTCGCCCCGTCGAGGATCTTCGGTACGAGGGTGGCGGCGGCCTGGTCGAGCGCGCGCTCCATCTCCCGTGCGGTGGCTCCGTGCAGCGGTGCGAGGCGCGCCTCGATCTCCCGCAGGGAGCCGCGGATCCGTAGGCCCGCGAAGGTGGCGGCGGCGGCTGCCACCGAGGTGCCGGGGGCCGCCAGGACGCTGCCCTCGGCCGGGCAGCAGCGCTCGTCGGGACAGCAGTAGGACCAGTAGCGGCCGCCGGAGAGGCACAGGGCTTCCAGGACGGGTACGTCGAGCGCGCCGCAGGCCAGCCTGATCCGCTGGGCCAGGGGCCGCAGCCGGGTCATCACCCGCTGGCCGCTCTCGCCGACGCGCGGGTCCTGGCACAGGAACAGGATGATGCCGTCGGGCTTGCCGGCGCGCCGTTCGCTGCCCTGGACGAGGCATTCGGCGACGAGCCGGGCGGTGTCCTCCCATTCGGCGGGCGCGGCGGGGATGCCGAGTCGGAGCCGGCCGCCGAAGCGCCCGCCCTCGCCGTGCACGGCGACCATGACGAGGGAGTCGGTGGGATGGAACCCGACCAGGTAGGGCAGCGCGTCCGCCAGTTCGGCGGGGCTGCGCAGCGTGATCTGGGGGTCGGTGGGAGCTCCGGACGGGCTGATGGAGGGCCGGCCGGACGGGGTGCGCGAAGCGTGGTCGTTCGTCATGCCCTGACGGTCCCGCGCAAGGTCCGATCCCGAAAGCCCTGTGGATAACGGTTGATGATTCAACATCCACAGGTGCGGGTCGCCGTTGGCGCGATGTCGGAGGCATCGGGTTGCATGGGGGCATGAACGCAGACCTGAGGTCCTCGGCCGACTCCGTACTGGCCCGTCTCGTGGGTGACACCACGGGCGCCGCCCGACTGCGCGAGGACCAGTGGCTCGCGATCGAAGCGCTGGTCGCGCACAAGCGGCGCGCCCTGGTGGTGCAGCGCACCGGCTGGGGCAAGTCCGCGGTGTACTTCGTCGCCACCTCGCTGCTGCGGGCCGCCGGCTCCGGGCCCACCGTGATCGTCTCCCCGCTGCTCGCGCTGATGCGCAATCAGGTCGAGGCGGCGGCCCGCGCCGGCATCCGCGCCCACACCATCAACTCGGCCAACCCGGAGGAGTGGGAGGGGATCCAGGCCGAGGTGGCGGCCGGCGAGGTGGATGTGTTGCTGGTGAGCCCCGAGCGGCTCAACAACCCCGACTTCCGCGACCAGGTCCTGCCCAAGCTGGCCGCAGCGACCGGACTGCTGGTGGTGGACGAGGCCCATTGCATCTCCGACTGGGGGCACGACTTCCGCCCCGACTACCGGCGGCTGCGCACGATGTTGGCCGACCTGCCACCCGGCGTCCCGGTGCTGGCGACGACCGCCACGGCCAACGCCCGGGTGACCGCCGACGTCGCCGAGCAGCTGGGCACGGGGGCCGGGAGCGACGCTCTGGTGCTGCGCGGCCCGCTGGACCGGGAGAGCCTGAGCCTGGCCGTGCTGACCCTGCCCGACGCGGCGCACCGGCTGGCCTGGCTCGCCGACCACCTGGGCGAGCTGCCCGGTTCCGGGATCATCTACACGCTGACGGTGGCCGCGGCCGAGGAGGTCACCACGTACCTGCGCCACCGCGGGCACACGGTGGCCTCGTACACCGGCAAGACGGAGAACGCCGACCGCCTGCAGGCCGAGGACGACCTGCAGGCCAACCGGGTCAAGGCCCTGGTGGCGACCTCGGCCCTGGGCATGGGCTTCGACAAGCCCGACCTGGGCTTCGTCGTGCACCTGGGCTCGCCGTCCTCGCCCATCGCGTACTACCAGCAGGTCGGCCGTGCCGGCCGCGGCGTGGAGCACGCGGAGGTGCTGCTGCTGCCGGGCCGCGAGGACGAAGCCATCTGGCAGTACTTCGCCTCGGTGGCCTTCCCGCCGGAGGAGCAGGTGCGCCGCACCCTGGACGTGCTGGCCGGGGCGGGCCGGCCGCTGTCGCTGCCCGCCCTGGAGCCACTGGTGGACCTGCGGCGCACCCGCCTGGAGACGATGCTCAAGGTCTTGGACGTCGACGGTGCGGTGCACCGCGTGAAGGGCGGTTGGACTTCGACGGGCGAGGCGTGGGTGTACGACGCCGAGCGCTACGCCTGGGTGGCCCGCCAGCGCGCCGCCGAGCAGCAGGCCATGCGGGACTACGCGGCGACCACGGGGTGCCGCATGGAGTTCCTGCGCCGGCAGTTGGACGACGAGGCGGCGGCGCCGTGCGGCCGCTGTGACAACTGCGCCGGGGCCCGCTTCACGGCGGACGTCTCCGGCGCTGCCCTGGACACCGCCCGGGGCGAGCTCGGCCGTCCCGGGGTGGAACTGGAGCCGCGCCGGATGTGGCCGACCGGGCTGGCGGCCGTCGGCGTCGACCTCAAGGGGCGCATCCCCGCCGGGGAACAGGCCGCTCCCGGGCGGGCGCTCGGCCGGCTCTCCGACATCGGCTGGGGCAACCGGCTGCGCCCCATGCTCAGCACGGGGGCCCCGGACCAGCCGCTCCCGGACGACGTGGCGCAGGCCGTGGTGGCGGTTCTCGCCGACTGGGCCCGGGGCCCGGGCGGCTGGGCCTCGGGGGCCCCGGGTGCGCCCTCCCGGCCGGTGGGAGTGGTGTCCCTGCCCTCGCGCAGCCGCCCGCAGCTGGTCGGCTCGCTGGCCGCGCGCATCGCGGAGGTCGGCCGGCTCCCGCTGCTCGGGGCCCTGGCCTACACCGACCAGGTCCCGGAGTTCGGTCTGCCCTCCTCCAACAGCGCCCAGCGGGTGCGCGGCCTCCACCGGGCCCTGGAAGTCCCCGCGCAGTTGGCCGCGGAGTTGGCTGCGGCGGCCGGCCCCGTGCTCCTCGTCGACGACCGGGCGGAGACCGGCTGGACGCTCGCGGTGGCCGCCCGACTGCTCCGTCAGGAAGGCGCGAAGGAGGTGTTTCCGCTGGTACTCGCGGTTCAGCCGTAGCCGGATGGGTCGCCGTCGGCGCGGCGGGGCAAGGATATGAGCGGCATACAGGCGAATTCCGGTCGGCGGCGTCAATTGCTCATTGCCGCGCGCTCGCGCACCACGCGAGAATCGGGGGAGCTCCCGCTCGGCTCGACGGCACTCATTGGGTCGTGCTGCGGCGCGCCCGCACCCCAGCTGTGCCCGTCCGCGGGCGTGTACCCGAAGGGAGGACCGTGACCTTCGGATTCGCCCCGCCCTCCACATCGTCACTGGGACCGGCGGCCCGCGGCGGTAGCCGGCACGGGAGACTGCTGGAACCCGCAGAGTGGACGGCGGCGGGCATCCCCCTGCTGAGCAATCCCCGCGAGGTCGTCAGCGGCCTGCACTCCCGGCACAACCCCAGGCCGTCGACCGCGGTGATCGCCGTCCTCGACCCCGAGGAACGGCTCGTCGCGAGCGCGTCGTTCGTCCAGCGGACCGCATCGGCCGACGGCTGGGAGTACCGCAACGCACTGCTGGCCGCCCTGCGCCGGGTGATCCCCCACGACCTGCGGCGCCGCACCCCGGTCCGCACGGCCGTGCTGATGTACTGCCGGGACGGCGACGAGCGGTGGACCGAGGAGGACGGCGCCTGGATGTGGGGTCTGCGGGACGCCTGCACCCTGCACGGCCTGCGTTGCGGCGCGTACATCACGCTGACCCGCAACGGCTGGCAGGTGCTCGGCGAGGGCCGGGGCGGCCGGAGCCCCAGCTCGGAGTCGCGGCCGGAGCGGCTCGGCGACACCGTGGGCGAGTTCCCCACGCTGAACCTGAGCACCGGCGGCGGCGCGGCCGAGGCCCTGCGCCGCACTGCCGCACGCTGACCCGTCTCCGCCGGTCCGCGGTCCGGCGGCGCCTGCCCGCGGTCCGACCGACGGCCGATCCCCCGCATCCGCGGTCTCACATGCGTGGAACCGCGTGCGGGCAACCCTCAAGGCCGTACACCCGGGTGGGCGTACGACGCTTCGGGGAGCGGGCTTCAGCGGGGCCGGCGTAGGCCAGCCCCGCCCCTCGCCCGTACCGGGGTACGGGGCGTCAGACGCCCACGCCCAGCACCGAGTTGATCCGCTGCGGGTCACCGCAGACGATCAGCAGCGCACCGGCCCGCGCAAGCGCGACCGGCAGGGTGGCAGCGGCAGCCTCCGTGAGTCCGCCGTTGGCCGCGAAGACCACGACGGGACGAACGGCGGCACGCTCGACCTGCGCCGCGTCCGCGTAGAACACGTCGTCCGCGGCGTCGTGCAGGGCCCAGTACGCGGCCTCACCGAAGGACAGTTCGTGCGCGGCCCACGGGTGCAGTTCACCCGTGGTGAGCACCAGGATGTCACCGGGCGCGCGCCCGGTGTCGAGCAGCAGGTCGACGGCCTCTTCGGCAGCGTCCAGCGCGCCCTCGGCGGAGGCCGGGATCAGCTGGATCTGCGGCACCGCCGTGGACACGGACGGTGCGGTGGGGGTGGGGGAAACGGGCCCGGCTGCGGGAGCGGCCTGCGGTGCACGCTGCGCGGGCGGCGCGGGCCGGGCGGCGGGACCGGGGCGTCCGGGCCGCGGTACGGCGGCGGGACGCGGACCAGGTACGGGGCGGGGGGTCTGCGCGGCGCGGCTCGCGGCCGGCGTTACGCGGGGACCCTGGGCACTCTCGTGAATCTGAGGCTCCTCGGGGATGAGAGGCATGAGTTGATATCTATCAAACACCGGTACGAAACGTATCGGTGGGGGGCACTTGGGTGCGATCAGAAATCGAAGCCGAGTTGGCCTCCGTTTTCCAGCTCCATCGCTTCCTCGCTGCGGCGCACCTTCTTCAGGTGGCGCCACTGGGGCAGTGCGTCGAGGTACGACCACGAGAGCCGGTGGTACGGGGTGGGCCCCAGCTCCGCGAGCGCGGCCCGGTGTACGGGCGAGGGGTATCCGGCATTGTCTCCGAAGGCGTAGGCCTCGAAGCCGCCGCCCTGCACGGCGAGTTCGGCCATCATCCGGTCGCGCCTGACCTTGGCGATGACCGATGCCGCGGCGACGGCAACGCAGGACTGGTCGCCCTTGATCACCGTACGGACCTGCCAGGGGGTGCCGAGGTAGTCGTGCTTGCCGTCGAGGATCACCGCATCCGGCCGCACGGGCAGCGCCTCCAGGGCGCGTTCCGCGGCGAGCCGCAGCGCGGCCGTCATCCCGAGTTCGTCGATCTCCTCCGGGGAGGCGTGCCCCAGGGCGTACGAGGTGACCCACGCCTCCAGGATGTCGAGGAGGGCGTCGCGCCGCTTGTGCGTGAGGAGCTTGGAATCGGTGAGCCCTTCGGGCGGTCGGCGCAGTCCGGTGATCGCCGCGCACACGGTGACCGGACCGGCCCAGGCCCCTCGTCCGACTTCGTCGACCCCGGCGATGACCTTGGCGCCGGTGGTTGCGCGGAGGGAGCGTTCGACGGTGTGGGTGGGTGCTTCGTAGGCCATGGCGCCAGCAAGATTACGCCGCCCCGGGCCGCCTGCACACCCCGGCCCGGGTGGAGTCGGCGCGGCGGCTCGCCCGAAGGCCCCCATCGCGACCCCAACACGACCGACCGGACGGTCGGTTCCGCGATGTCACACCCCCTCACGTTCGCTCCCGCACACCCTTCGTCCGGTACGCCGGTTTCGCCGCAGCACCCCTGCCAACGAAACGGAGCCCGAACGTCCGCACCCCTGCAACCCCGCTCGATACCTCCGGTACGCGCTTCCTGACCAGCAGTGATCCGCCGTACGCCCGTCCCGCCCGGACCGGGCCACGGAGCCGGCACTCGGACGGAACATCGCATTCGTGAAGCATCGCTCACGGCCGTCGACCGCACGGAGCCCGGGTACGGGATGCCGTCCCGGGCCCGGGCTCTCGTACCGTGTGGTGCGTCTCCTACTCGGAGCGGCTCGCGAACCCGCCGAGGCGGTGGCACACCTCGTACGGGGCGGTCACCGGACGGTCGTCGAGGATCTTCCGGGCCCGGTACCCGTCGAGGCTCATCGCGTACCACGGCACCTGGCCGGCGCGCGCCAGCTCGTCGTTGATCTCGCGCAGGGCGCAGGAGCGGTGGGGTTCGGGCAGCCGGTCCAGGGCGGGCACCGCATCCGCCGACAAGAAGCGGAAGTAGGCCAGATCGATCTTGCCGGTCTGCTGGAAGCGGTTCGTGTTCTTCTCGGCCACCAGGGCGTCCGGGGAGGCCAGTCCGAACGCGAGGGCGGCGGCCGCGGCGCTGCCGACGACCGCCCGCGGCAGCCAGCGCGCGCCGAACACCCCGGCAGCCATGATCAGCACGATGACCACACCGAGCCAGAGCTCCATCGCGGCCACCGACACCCGCAGCCGGGTCAGGCCGTACGCATCCACGTACAGGTCCATGCGGCGCAGCGCGGAGGCGACGACCACCAGGGTCAGCGCGCACAGCGTACCGAGGACGGCGCGGACGAGGCGCTGGTCTGCGGGGCCGGAGCGCGGGGCCCAGCGCAGCGCGAGCGCGATCACGGCGAGGGTGAGCAGGGTCGCCCAGAGCAGCTGCCAGAAGCCCTGGCGGGCGTACTCGGAGTAGGTGAGCCCGGTGCTGCGCAGGACCTTGTCGTACCCACCGAAGAGCACGGCGAGTTGGACGGCGTTGAAGCCGGCGAAGAGCAGGTTCAGCACGATGAGCGGGAGCGCCCACTCGACGCGGGAGCGGGGCTTGCCGGCGGATATCTCGATCCGGTCCCAGCGTGACGGCGCCGCAGCAGTGCGGGCGAGGCCGAGCGCGACGACGGCCGCCAGCAGGAAGAGCAGCAGCCGCACCGGGCCGTCGCCGATCGAGACGTCGGGGATGAGCCCGCCCAGCAGGTCCGCGAAGGCCGCGTCCGCGGACGCGAAAAGAGCGCCGAACAGCACCAGCAGGACCACGGCCACACCGGCCGCCTTGAGCACGGGCAGCCAGCGGCCCCGGTCGACCCCGCTGCTCCGCGAACGCAGACCGGCCCACGTCCAGCGGATCCCGGTCACGGTCCCGTCGACGAGGCCGAGCGGGCTGAGCAGGGTGCCGTGCCAGGTGCGGCTGCCGTGCAGGGCGAGCGCACCCGCGAGGAGGGCGCCGAGCAGCGCGAGGGTGATGGGCCACCCGGAGTCGCGCAGTGCGGGGACGGCGAGGAGGGCCACGCAGCCGAGCGCCCAGGCCGTGGTCCACGGGCGGGCGGTACGGCCGGCCGTGCGAGCGGCGGTGTACGCGGCCACCATCGCCGGCAGGGCGACGAGCAGCAGGCCCGGGCCGAGGCCGTCGCCGAGGAACAGGGCGGCGGCGATGCCGGCAGCGAGGGCGGAGGCCAGTACGGCGGTGGAGACGGGCGCCGCCGCCGCGGGCTGGGCGGCCACGGCCCAGGGGAGCGGGGCGATGGACCAGGCGCCGCTGCGTTTGCGGTCCTGCCGGGTCCGGTACTGCTGCCAGGCGGTGGGGTCCCACCCCGGGGGCGGGCCGGCGGAGCCCTGCGGGGGTGCACCCACGGCTGCGACTCCGAGCCCGCCCGCCACCGGACTCGGCTTCTCCTGTTGCGGGTTGACGCCTCCGGATGCCGCCTGCGCGCTCACACTTCCCGCGGGCGCGTTCGCGGGCCCGGGCGCCGCTTCCGCGTGGCTCTCTCCGGACACTGCTCCCGCCGCTCCCGCTGCGGCCGCGTCGGCGTTCTCTGCCATCGGGCTCCCCTCCCTGTCGACCGCCCCCGCTGTGCTGCGGAGACGGCGAAGCGCACAGGTTAGGCCTGTGACGTGCGGCTTTACCGGGGTCGACGGACGCCTGTGGCAGGACCGTGACAATCTCGGAGCGGGTACGGGCCAGGGCGGCGGATGCTCCGGCCTGCTGCACCGGCACATCCCCTCCCCCCGCCTCGGAGGAAACCGCCCCGCCCCCTGCCCGGCTGTCGCACGGGAAGCGGTCGACCGGGGCCGACTAGTGCGCCGGCGCCTGGGGAAGCCACGCGGGGAGGGCTTCGGTACGCGCCAGCCAGGCTGCCGGCAGCACCTCCTCACCGCGCCCGCCGAGCACCCCGCCGACGATCGCGCAGGTCGTGTCGACGTCCCCGCCCACCTGCGCGGTGGTCCAGAACGCCTGCTCGAAGTCGTGCAGCGAGCGCGCCGCCGACCAGAGGGCGAACGGCACGGTGTCGTGCGCGCTGGTGCGGCGCCCGCAGCCCAGGACGGCAGCCACCGTCGTCGCGTCGCCATAGTCCAGCATGTCCCGCGCCCGCCGCAGCCCGGCACCGACGGCGCTGCGCGGCACCAGGGCGATGACGTTGTCCAGCAGGTCGGCGGCGGTCGGCGGGCCCAGCGGATCCGCGGCCAGTGCGGCTGCCGCGGCTACGGCCATCGCCCCGCACACCGCCTCGCGGTGCTGGTGGGTGGTGTAGGCGGAGATCTCCGCCTGGTGGGTCGCCTGCTCCGGGTCGTCGGCGTACCAGGCGCCCAGGGGCGCGATGCGCATGGCCGCGCCGTTGCCCCACGAGCCCTGCCCGTTGAAGAGGGCGGCGGCGAGGGTCCGCCAGTCCTCGCCCTCCCGGATCAGGCGCAGCATCCGGTTCACCGCGGGACCGTAACCGCGGTCGAAGTCGTGGTGGTGGGCGAAGGAGTTGGCGAGGGCGTCCTGGTCGATGCGGCCGTGTTCGGCGAGGACCGCGACCACGGAGCAGGCCATCTCGGTGTCGTCGGTCCACTGCCAGGACCCGGTGCCGGCGGGCAGTTCCCGGCGCTTGAGCAGGGGGTAGTTGACGGGGACGAAGTACTGGGAGCCCAGGGAGTCCCCCAGAGCCAGCCCACGGAGGCTGGCCATGGCGCGTACGAGGCGCCGTTCGGAAGAGGAGTCAGCGGTCATCGCGCGTCACTTTAGCCGTCCAGGTCATAAGGCTCGGGTGTGGTCCACCGCTCAAACGGGCGGTCCAGGCGGTAGCGGCCGCCGGGGCCCAGCATGAGCACCCGGTGGTCGCCGTTGCCGGGATTGGAGAGGCATTCGAATTCGGCCACCGACCAGTGGAACCAGCGCATGCAGAACAGCCGCATGGTCAGCCCGTGCGTCACCAGGAGCACGTTGGGCGGGTGGTCGGGGGCCTCGAAGCTGCGGTAGAGGCTTTCCAGGAAGGAACCGACGCGATCGTAGACGTCCGCTCCGGACTCGCCCTGCGCGAAGCGGTAGAAGAAGTGGCCGTACGCGTCCCGGTAGGCCTTCTGCAGGCGGACGTCCTCGCGGTCCTGCCAGTTTCCCCAGTCCTGCTCGCGCAGCCGCGGCTCCTCGCGCACCCGGACCTGCGCCGGGTCCAGCTTCAGGTCCCGGAAGGTCTGCAGGGTCCGGCGGTACGGGGACACGTACGCGCTGACGCGCTCGTCGCCGAAGAGCTCGCGCAGCCGCGCACCGGCCTCCGTGGCCTGCTGGTGTCCCAGCGCGGTCATCCGGAGGGCGTGGTCGGGCTCCCGCTCGTACACGGTGTCGTCGACGTTGCCCTCGGATTCCCCGTGCCGGACGAGGACGATGCGCCGTGGTCTTGCCATTCCTCGACCCTATGCGGCCTGCGGCGCGCCCGACACCCGGGCGCGCCGGTCCACCCGTCCGATCTTCGTACGGTCATACGGTCCAGGACGCTTCGAGGTCGACGACGTCTCCGGTGAGCGCCTCGACGTCGGCCTCGGTCTGGGCGCGCAGGGAGAGTCGTTCGACCCTCTCCTGGCGGTACTTGCCGTGCTCGGCGGCCGCCTGCCACATCGACAGCACCAGGAACTCACGGCCCGGGGCCTCCCCGAACAGACCGCGGATCATTCCGGGGGACCCGGCCATGGCCGGATTCCACACCTTCTCCTGCATGAGCGCGAAGTGGTCCACGCGGCCCTCGCGCACCCGGGTGTGGGCCACGCGGACGACGTCGGCATCGGTGAAGCGCGGCTCGAAGCCGGTCTTCACGTCGAAGCGGTAGTCGAAGAGGCTGACCCGCGCATTGGTGTACGTGCCGGTCTGGGCCGCGGCCAGGCGGTCGTGCGAGCGGGCCATGAACGAGTCGTAGAAGGAACGGCTCTCCCAGAACGCGAAAACATGCGCGACCCCCTGCCTCCCCCGGCTCCAACCGCCGCCCTGTCCCCGGAATCCCGGCTCCCCCGGCAGCCCCGCCCATTTGCGCTGCCCGCGCTCGAACCCGCGTCGGTCCGTCACCGTGCAGCGAATCCACTTGACCAGCACGGCGTCATGGTACGGGCCCGGCGCGGCCCGGGTCAGTCCCCGGCGCGGTTCACCCGGTCCAGCTCCTCCACATCTCGCTCACCGAGACGAAGTCCGAACTCGCGGTCGAGTACGGCGGGCAGTTCGTCGGGGGAAACGGACCGGCGTTCGCTGCTCCCGTCCGGGTGGAGGCGGGTGAGTTCCCGCCCGACGAGCGCGGTGCGGACGGCGTTGCCCGGCTTCTGCACGATGAGCTGTCCGACGAACGCGGACCGGGGGTGGGTGGAGCTGTAGTGGTTCAACAGGACGTAGTCGACGGGGTGGTAGCGCTGCGGGGAGAAGGCGTACAGATCGCGCCAGGTGTCCCCGCGCAGCAGGGACAGGGCGAGGATGCCGTCCTCCTCCTCACGGACGCCATAGGTCCAGTCACCTTGCGGCACCTCGACTCCGGGCCGTGCCAGCGGGACCGGTTCGAGCGGGCCCTGATGGCCGAACCCGACGTCGCACAGCCAGGGTTGATCCTCGACGGTGACGACGAGGACGGCGTGCGTCACCGGGAGGAGGACATCGCCACGGGTGCGGTTGCGGGCGCCGCGCCCGGACACCTCGAAGCCGATCCGCTCCAGGGCAGCGGCCAGCAGCGAGTTCTGCTCGTAGCAGTAGCCGCCGCGGCGGCCGTGAACGAGCTTGTCCTCGATGGCCTTGACGTCCAGCTCGACGGGACGGCCGAACAGCACGTCCAGGCTCTCGAAGGCTATGGCACCGGTGTGGGCCCGGTGCACTGCGTACAACGTCGCGAGGTCGGGCCGGAGTTCCCCGTCTTGCGCGACGGGTCCGTCGTATCCGATCCGCGCGAGGTACGCCCCGAGATCCAGCCGGTCACCACTCCACATGATGCTCCCCCGTTTCCGGCCTCGCGGCCCCGAAAAGTCCGTGGCGCCCGTGCGCCGCGCTCGCACAATGATCAGCATGACGGCCCTGCACACCAACCCCCTCTTCGCCCGCCTCGCCGACGCCGAGAACGTCCTGGTCGCCGGAGCCGGCGGGGGCTTCGACGTCTATTCGGGACTTCCGATCGCCCTTTCGCTCCTCCACCAGGGCAAGCGCGTCCATCTGGCCAACCTGTCCTTCAGTGCGCTCGCCGGACTGCCCCTCGATTCCTGGGTCGCGCCGGACGTCGCGGCCATCACCCCCGACACCGCGCCCCACCAGGCCTACTTCCCGGAGCGGACCCTGGCCCGGTGGCTGGCACTGCACGGCTATCCGGCCACCGTCCACGCCTTCCCCCAGCTCGGGGTGCAGCCCCTGCGCGCCGCCTACCGGACGCTGATCGACCGGCTCGGCATCGATGCGGTCGTCCTCGTCGACGGCGGCACGGACATCCTGATGCGGGGGGACGAGGCCGGACTGGGCACCCCGGAGGAGGACCTGGCCAGCGTCGCGGCGCTGGCCGCGCTGGACGGCGTTGCGGAAAGGCTCGTGGTGTCGGTCGGCTTCGGCGTGGACGCCTACCACGGGGTGAGCCACGCCCTGGTCCTGGAGAACATCGCGGCGCTGGACCGCGACGGAGCGTACCTGGGCGCGTTCTCGATCCCGCGGGCCACCCGTGAGGGCGCCCTCTACCTGGACGCGGTGGCCCACGCCCAGGACCAGACCCCCGACCGCCCGAGCATCGTGAACGGGTCGATCGCGGCGGCCGTGCGCGGTGATTTCGGCGACGTGCGCTTCACGGACCGGACCAGGAACAGCGAGCTGTTCGTCAATCCGCTGATGTCGCTGTGCTTCGTCTTCGACCTGCCGGGCCTGGCGGCCCGCTGCCTCTACCTGGACCGGATCGAGGACACCCAGCTGATCCGACAGGTCAGCTCGCGGATCGCCGAGTTCCGCGACGAGATCACCACCCGCCCCGCCCGCCGCATCCCCCACTGACGGGGATCCACGAAGGGGACCGGCCTCTGGCCGGTCCCCTTCGTGAGCTGCTGGTCAGCTACCCGCGCGGAACTGCGTCGGACGGTGCATCCGACGCGGTTCCGCCCGGTATCAGCTGCAGCCGCTGGTGGAGCCGCAGCCCTCGCAGATGTAGCAGGAGCCGGCGCGCTGCATCTTCGTACCGCAGGAGAAGCAGAGCGGGGCGTCGGCGGAGACGCCGAGCTGCATCTCGACCAGCTCGGCGCTGGAGTGGGCCGTCTTCGGCGCCGGGACGGTCACGGCCTGCGCCTTCGGGGCCGCGGGAACGGACGCCAGCGGGGCGGACTGGGCCAGGGACTCCGTGTCGATCTCCTCCTCGAGGGGCTCGTACGAGCCGGTCTCCAGGTGGCGCTGGCGCTCCTCGGCGGTGTGGATGCCGAGGGCGGAGCGGGTCTCGAACGGCAGGAAGTCGAGGGCCAGGCGGCGGAAGATGTAGTCGACGATCGACTGCGCCATCCGCACGTCCGGGTCGTCCGTCATGCCGGCGGGCTCGAAGCGCATGTTGGTGAACTTCGAGACGTAGGTCTCCAGCGGGACGCCGTACTGCAGGCCGACCGAGACGGCGATGGAGAAGGCGTCCATCATGCCCGCGAGGGTGGAGCCCTGCTTGGACATCTTCAGGAAGACCTCGCCCAGGCCGTCGTCGGGGTAGGAGTTGGCGGTCATGTAGCCCTCGGCGCCACCGACCGTGAAGGAGGTGGTGATGCCCGGGCGGCCCTTGGGCAGGCGCTTGCGGACCGGGCGGTACTCGATGACCTTCTCGACCGCGGCGCGGATGGTGTCCTCGGCCTTCTCGGTGACCTCGACCTTCTCCTGCTCCTTCTTCTTGGCGGAGAGGGGCTGGCCGACCTTGCAGTTGTCGCGGTAGATCGCGAGGGCCTTGACGCCGAGCTTCCAGGCCTCGAAGTAGATCTCCTCGACCTCCTCGACGGTGGCCGTCTCCGGCATGTTGACCGTCTTGGAGATGGCGCCGGAGATCCACGGCTGGATCGCGGCCATCATGCGGACGTGGCCCATCGGGGAGATGGCGCGCTCGCCCATGGCGCAGTCGAAGACCTCGTAGTGCTCGGTCTTCAGACCGGGGGCGTCGATCACGTTGCCGTGCTCGGCGATGTGGGCGACGATCGCCTCGATCTGCTCCTCCTGGTAACCCAGGCGGCGCAGGGCCTGCGGGACGGTGCCGTTGACGATCTGCATGGAGCCGCCGCCGACGAGCTTCTTGAACTTGACCAGGGCCAGGTCCGGCTCGACACCGGTGGTGTCGCAGGACATCGCGAGACCGATGGTGCCGGTCGGCGCGAGGACGGAGGCCTGGGAGTTGCGGAAGCCGTTCTTCTCGCCGAGGCGCAGGACGTCCTGCCAGGCCTCGGTGGCCGCGGCCCAGATCGCGTTGTCGAGGTCCTCGGTGCGCGGCGCGGCGGTGTTGGCGTCCGCGTGCTGCTTCATGACGCGCTTGTGGGCGTCGGCGTTGCGGGCGTAGCCGTCGTACGGGCCGACGATGGCGGCCAGCTCGGCGGAGCGCTTGTACGCGGTGCCGGTCATCAGCGAGGTGATGGAGGCGGCGAGCGTGCGGCCGCCGTCCGAGTCGTACGCGTGGCCGGTCGCCATCAGCAGGGCGCCGAGGTTGGCGTAGCCGATGCCGAGCTGGCGGTAGGCGCGGGTGTTCTCGCCGATCTTCTGCGTCGGGAAGTCCGCGAAGCAGATGGAGATGTCCATCGCGGTGATGACGAGCTCGACGACCTTGGCGAAGCGGGCGGCGTCGAAGGACTGGTTGCCCTTGCCGTCGTCGTTCAGGAACTTCATCAGGTTCAGCGAGGCGAGGTTGCAGGACGTGTTGTCCAGGTGCATGTACTCGCTGCACGGGTTCGACGCGGTGATGCGGCCGGACTCGGGGCAGGTGTGCCAGCGGTTGATCACACCGTCGTACTGGATGCCGGGGTCGGCACAGGCCCACGCCGCCTCGGCGAGCTTGCGGAAGAGCGCCTTGGCGTCGATCTTCTCGATGACCTCGCCGGTCATACGGGCGCGCAGGCCGAACTCGGTGCCGTTCTCGACGGCCGCCATGAACTCGTCGTTCACGCGGACGGAGTTGTTGGCGTTCTGGTACTGGACGGACGTGATGTCGTCGCCGCCCAGGTCCATGTCGAAGCCCGCGTCGCGCAGGGCGCGGATCTTCTCCTCTTCCTTCACCTTGGTGGCGATGAAGTCCTCGACGTCGGGGTGGTCCACGTCCAGGACGACCATCTTGGCCGCGCGGCGGGTGGCGCCGCCCGACTTGATCGTTCCGGCGGACGCGTCGGCGCCGCGCATGAAGGAGACCGGGCCGGAGGCGTTGCCGCCGGAGGAGAGGAGTTCCTTGGAGGAGCGGATGCGGGAGAGGTTCAGGCCGGCACCGGAGCCGCCCTTGAAGATCATGCCCTCTTCCTTGTACCAGTCGAGGATCGACTCCATGGAGTCGTCGACGGACAGGATGAAGCAGGCGGAGACCTGCTGCGGCTGGGGCGTGCCGACGTTGAACCACACCGGGGAGTTGAAGCTGAAGATCTGGTGCAGGAGGGCGTAGGTCAGCTCGTGCTCGAAGATCTCCGCGTCGGCGGGGGACGCGAAGTAGCCGTAGTCCTCGCCGGCCTTCGTGTACGTCTTGACGATGCGGTCGATGAGCTGCTTCAGGCCGGTCTCACGCTGCGGGGTGCCGACGGCGCCGCGGAAGTACTTGCTGGTGACGATGTTGACCGCGTTCACCGACCAGAAGTCGGGGAACTCGACGCCGCGCTGCTCGAAGTTGACCGAGCCGTCGCGCCAGTTGGTCATGACGACGTCACGGAGCTCCCAGCTCACCTCGTCGTACGGGTGCACGCCCGGGGTGGTGTGGATGCGCTCGATCCGCAGGCCGCCCTTGGTCGCCTTGGTCCCCTTGGTGCGGGAACCACGTGCCGAGCTGCTCGCCGTCTCTGTCATGCCGCCTGCCTCCCATATGCGGGCAAAAACGCCCTAAAGTGCCAGCGATATTCCGCGGCACAGTGCTGTGTCTTGTTACGTTTCTTCGCTCCCGGCTACGCCGGGAGTTCCCCGGCTACCACCGGGGAAAGGCGCCAGGCCGAACAGACGGACCGCGCCGGGCGCGCGGCCGTCCAATCAGTCGGTGGCGGAGGCGGGCACGGGGACCGGGACGGCCCCTGCGGACTCGCACTCTTCGGAGCGAGGCCGCCGGTCGCGCAGTTCGGCGATGGCGGTCTCGAAGTCTTCAAGGGTGTCGAACGCTTTGTACACGGACGCGAACCGCAGGTACGCGACCAGATCGAGCTCCTGGAGCGGGCCGAGTATGGCCAGACCCACGTCGTGGGTGGTCAGCTCGGCGCTGCCGGTGGCGCGCACCGCTTCCTCGACCCGCTGGCCGAGCTTGGCGAGGGCGTCCTCGGTGACGGGCCGCCCCTGGCACGCCTTGCGCACGCCGGAGATGACCTTGGTGCGACTGAAGGGTTCGGTGACGCCGCTGCGCTTGATCACCATCAGCGAGGCCGTCTCCACCGTCGTGAAACGACGGGAGCAGTCCGGGCACTGACGGCGTCTACGGATCGACGTGCCGTCGTCGGTGGTGCGGCTGTCGACGACGCGGCTGTCGGGGTGCCTGCAGAAGGGGCAGTGCATGGATCCTTCACCCTCCCTCTCGGCACGACTGAATCGCCCCGCCCACCCCTGGACGACAGGGGCTCGCCCTCTGGGGGCTCGCGGAGCAGCCACAAGCATATGCGATTCCGGAGGCCTCGTGAGCCCGCTGAAACACAAGTTGTGGGTGAGCTGGCTCATCCGACCACTAGATATGGGGTTGCGGCGGATTGACTCCACTACCGCGTGTCGCGGGCCGATGACCAGGTGGAAGGGGTGCACGGTGCCACACTGACCAGGGACCGGAAGGTGCCGATCCGCGCGGGAAGGGTACCGTGAACAGCGGACGCGGAACCGAACCCGCGTTCGGTGGAGCGTCCACCTCCACGCATTTGCCATACACCTCCGGATGTGGCCACGGCGGGCGATCTGCGATTTTTCACTCGAACGTGTGTTTGGCGCAACCTTTCGAAAGCAACTACCGTTGTCCAGCTAGGGAGAACATTTCGAGAGGGGCCGCCGACGTGACCACGACCGCAGACAGTGCCGCCATCACTGCCCAGAACCGCTCCCAGAGCCGACTCGACCCGGTGCACGCCATGAACGAAGCAAGCCTGAACCCGGAGGCGGAGTCCGTCCGGCCCGCACGCTCGCTGCCAGGGCGCCCCCCAGGCATCCGCGCCGACAGCTCCGGGCTCACGGACCGGCAGCGGCGGGTCATCGAAGTCATCCGCGACTCCGTGCAGCGGCGGGGCTACCCGCCGTCGATGCGGGAGATCGGCCAGGCAGTGGGCCTGTCCAGCACCTCGTCCGTCGCCCACCAGCTGATGGCCCTGGAGCGCAAGGGGTTCCTGCGCCGCGACCCGCACCGGCCCCGGGCGTACGAGGTCCGCGCCTCCGACCAGCCCAGCTCGCAGCCCACCGACACCACCGGCAAGCCCGCCGCCTCGTACGTTCCCCTGGTCGGACGGATCGCGGCCGGCGGCCCGATCCTCGCCGAGGAGTCGGTGGAGGACGTGTTCCCCCTCCCCCGCCAGCTCGTCGGGGACGGTGAGCTGTTCGTCCTCAAGGTCGTCGGCGACTCGATGATCGAAGCCGCCATCTGCGACGGCGACTGGGTCACCGTCCGCCGCCAGCCGGTCGCCGAGAACGGCGACATCGTCGCCGCGATGCTCGACGGCGAGGCCACGGTCAAGCGGTTCAAGCGCGAGGACGGCCATGTCTGGCTCCTCCCGCACAACGCGGCGTACCAGCCGATCCCCGGCGACGAGGCCACCATCCTCGGCAAGGTCGTCGCCGTCCTGCGCCGGGTCTGAGCCCCCCGCGCCCCCTGTCCAGCTCCGGGACTCACTGCGCCGGTCCCGGAGCTGTCTCGCATCCCTTGCCGGGAGCTGTCTCGGACCCCTTGCCGGGAGCTGTCTCGGACCCCTTGCCGGCGCAGAGCCTTCGGACGCGCTGCGCTTGCAGCCGCCGAGCTCACGGCCGTCGACACCCCGACCCTCGGCCCGATTCGAGTTCGTTTCGGGTTCGGGTGGGGCGCCGACGGCTTCGTCGTGTCCGGCCGCTTCGCCGCCCCCTCCGTCGGGCGGCCGTCGTCTACTTCCCGTCCGCCTTGGCGGCCGCGTCGATGGCTGCCAGGGAGCGGCGGACCTGGTTGCGGTCCGTGGTGTACCAGAAATCCGGCAGCGAGGCCTTCAAAAAGCTGCCGTAGCGGGCCGTGGCCAGCCGGGGGTCCAGGACCGCGACGATGCCCCGGTCACCGGACGCCCGCACGAGCCGGCCCGCGCCCTGGGCCATCAGCAGCGCGGCGTGGGTGGCGGCGACCGCCATGAACCCGTTGCCCCCGTGCTCCTCGACCGACTTCTGCCGGGCGCTCATCAGCGGGTCGTCGGGGCGCGGGAACGGAATCCGATCCATGATCACGAGCTGGCAGCTCGGGCCGGGCACGTCCACGCCCTGCCACAGGGACAGCGTCCCGAACAGGCAGGTCTTCGGGTCGGCGGCGAACGTCTTGATCAGCTCGCCCAGGGTTTCCTCTCCCTGCAGCAGGATCGGGTGGTCGAGCCGGCCGCGGAGCTCCTCGGCGGCCGCCTTGGCGCCGCGCATGGAGGAGAACAGGCCGAGGGTGCGGCCGCCGGCCGCCTCGATCAGCTCGGCCAACTCGTCCATCATGTCGCCGCGGGTGCCCTCGCGGCCGGGCGTCGCCAGGTGCTTGGCCACGTAGAGGATGCCCTGCTTCGGGTAGTCGAACGGCGAGCCGACGTCCAGACCCTTCCAGACCGGAGCATCGTCGCCCTCCACGCCCTCGGGGGACAGCCCGAGGGAGGCCGCGACCCCGTTGAAGTCCCCGCCGAGCTTGAGGGTCGCGGAGGTCAGGACCACGGAGCGGTCCTCGAACAACTTCTCGCGCAGCAGCCCGGAGACCGACATGGGGGCCACGCGGAGGGTGGCGCCGAAGCGGTCGTGGCGCTCGTACCAGACGACGTCGTACTCGGAGCCGGCGATGATCCGCTCCGCCACCGCGTGGACGTTCTCCACGGAGGCGAGGGCCTGCTTGCGGACCGCGTCCTCGTCGTGGACGGACTTGTCCCTGGTCGCTCCGATCGCGGAGATCACGTTGCGCGCGGCGTCCCGCAGGGCGGTCAGCGCGTATCCGAGGTCCTCCGGGATCTCCTCCAGCCGGCCGGGGAGGGCCAGCTCCATGACCCGCTCGAAGGTCTCCGAAGCGGTCTGCAGGGAATCGGCGGTCTTCTCGTCGACCAGCTTCGCGGCACGCTTCACGGCGCGGTTGACCTGGCCGGGAGTGAGCTCGCCGGTGGCGACCCCGGTCACGCGGGAGACCAGCTCGTGGGCCTCGTCCACGATCAGCACCTCGTGCTGCGGCAGGACGGGGGCGCCCTCGATCGCGTCGATGGCCAGCAGCGCGTGGTTGGTGACCACCACGTCGGCGAGCTTGGCCCGCTCGCGGGCGGCCTCGGCGAAGCACTCGGCGCCGTACGCGCACTTCGACGCCCCGAGGCACTCGCGGGAGGAGACCGAGACCTGGCTCCATGCACGGTCGGAGACGCCGGGCGTCAGGTCGTCGCGGTCGCCCGTCTCCGTCTCGTCGGCCCAGTCGCGCAGGCGCAGCAGGTCCTGTCCGAGCTTGCTGGTGGGGGCGGCGGCCTCGAACTGATCGAAGAGGCCCTCCTCCTCGTCCTGCGGCGCGCCCTCGTGCAGCCGGTGCAGGCACAGGTAGTTGGAGCGGCCCTTGAGCATGGCGAACTGGGGGCGGCGGCGCAGCTGCGGGTGCAGCGCCTCCACCGTCCGCGGCAGATCGCGCTCGACCAGCTGCCGCTGGAGCGCCAGGGTGGCCGTGGCGACGACCACGCGCTCGCCGTGAGCGAGGGCCGGCACCAGATAGCCGAGGGACTTGCCGGTGCCGGTGCCGGCCTGGATGAGCCGGTGCGTGTTGTCGTCGATCGCTTCGGCGACGGCTTCGGCCATGGCGACCTGGCCGGGCCGCTCCGTGCCGCCGACGGCGGAGACGGCGGCGTGCAGCAGGTCGGTGAGGGAGGGCTTCGTCATAGCACCTACCACCCTACGGGGCGCCACCGACAGTGACGGCCACGGCGAGGACGCATGGCCGATACAAGGGCCTGCCGGATCCACGGGGCGGCGGGATGGCAGAGGACGCGGCGGTGAACGTCGGGGGCGAAGGTCGGGGGCTGGTGAGCGGCTTCCTCACTCTCTCGGGTGAACCTCCGACCCACGGGAACCTTGCTGCGCAGCGCAGAGTTTTTCGGGGTGAAAGGACTGCAGAGGAGCACGAGGGCGCCGCTAGATGAGGTTGCGCAGCGCCCGCTCCCGGATCATCAGGACGGCGCGCTTCCCAGGGAGGTCGATCTCGGTGGAACAGCGGAAACCGGAGGCCAGGAAGGCCGACACGGAGGGGGTGCTGCGAACGTCCGGTTCGGCGATGACGCGGGTGCATCGCGGGCGGTTGTCGAGCACCCAGTTGGCGACGGCGCGCAGGAGGGTCGCTCCCAGACCGCGGCCGCGGTTCGTGCCGTCCCCGATGAGCAGGTGGATACCCGTGTCGTGAGAGCGCGCCCGGTAGTGGCGAGCGAGCGGGGCGAGGTCGGCCCGGTAGACCTCCCAGTAGCTCATCGGTACATCGTCGAGGTAGCCGATGCAAGGGGTGCTGCTCCCGTCGCCGTCGAGCTGGGCCCGCAGATGTGCGGCAGTGACGGAGGTGGGCCCGGCGAGCGCCCAGTGGGCGGCGGCCTCGGGGTCGTTCATCCACCGGGTGAGCAGCTCCAGGTCACTACCGAGGCGGACGGATTCCAGGCGGAAGGCCCCCGCCGGCGTGGTGACGCTGCCCCATCCGGTCGGGGAGTCGAGCAGCTCGGCTTCAGCGAGCAACGGCAGCCGCCGCACCGCGAAGCGGGAGGCGGCGGAGTGCGCGGTGGTGGTGGGCCCGGCGAGGACGGGCGTTTCGGTTCGGGCGTCGGCTCGGGTTTCGGTTCGGGTTTCGGTGGAGGCCATTGGGCTCAATCGTGGAGGGGGTTGGTGATGGTGACGTAGACGGAACGGGAGTCGATGGGGCCGACGAGCTCGTCGAGGTTGCCCCGGCGGGTCAGCAGGTTCGCCTCACAGCGCAGGGTGGGTGAGTCGAGCAGCCGCGCGGGCAGCGGGCCGAGGCCGGAGGCCTTCCCCAGGAAGCGGCGGAAAGCGGCCAGCAGGACGCGTTCGTCGGCGAGCCCCTGGGAGCCGAAGGCCCCGATCAGGCCGAGCACGTTGTCGATGCCCAAGCACTGGGTGAAGCGTTCGTCGGCGACGGCGTCGGAGACGAAGGTGTCGCCGCCGGTGCCGATGCCGGGGACCCGGCGTTCGAGTTCGGCGCGGCGGGAGGCGCGGAAGCAGTAGCCCTGGTTGCCGCGGTAGCGGCCGCCGGCGGGCCAGCCGGCCGGGTCGAGCCGGACCAGCGTGTTCTGCCGGTGCGCTTCGAGGACGATGCCGGCGAGCGCGTCGAAGGAGAGGACGGGCAGGACGACGTGGTCGAGGTAGCGCAGGAACCACTCTGTGGCGACGGCGGAGTTCGGGCGTCCGGTGGCGGCGGCGAGGCGGGAGACGGTCTCGACGAGCCGTGACCGCATGGTGGTCCGGCCCGGCCAGGGGCGGGGCGCGGTGAGAGCGGCGACGGACAGCACGTCGTCACGGGAGCGGAAGGGGTTGTGGCGCAGTACGACGTCGAGTCCGGGGACGGGGCTGCCGTCCGGGGCGTCGACGGCGGCCCAGGCGGGATCGCGCACGATGTCGAAGCCGGGGTGGGTCACCCGCCACTGTTCCGTGAGGCCGGTGCGGAGCAGCCGGTGCACCTCGATGCCGCGGCGGAACTCCTTCCGGGGGTTCTCCCGGCGGGAGTTGGCGATGCGCAGGCCCAGGGAGAGCTTGAGCATCGCGGGGGCGCCGGGGCGGTGGACGGTGCGGAGGGAGGAGGTGGCGTACCAGGGCTCGCCGTGCGGGCCGAGGTCGTGCAGGAGCCCTGCGTCGCGGAGGGCGGCGACGGCTGGGCGCTGGAGCAGGTCGCGGGCCTGCCAGGGGTGGACGGGAAGGGGGGTCGTGCCGTCGGGCAGCGGGAGTCCGGCGGCGAGCCGGCCGAGGAGCCGGGCCGCGGTCACCGGGCGGCCGCGCTCGGTCCAGGCGGAGTCGGTGGCAAGGACGGCGGGGGCTACGGCGAACCAGTGCAGGGGGAAGGAGCCGTGCAGTTCGGGTGAGTAGCGGCGCGCTTCGGTTTCGGAGAGTCCGTCGCGGCTGTTCGGATCGGGTTGGAGGGGGTGGCCGAGGAGGAGGGACTGTTCGGCGGTGAGGAAGAGGTCACCGGCGACGGGGGCGGGCGGAGTGGGCCGTGCGCGCCGGTCGGCGATGAACTCCGCGGTCCAGCGCACCGAGTCGGCGACCCGGCGGACGAGGTCGGTGCCGCCCCGGCCGAAGGGGCCGACGGGACTGCCCTCGCGGGAGATGAGCGAGGCGAGGGTGACGGCGTCCAACGCCGGGGCGTGGGCGGGGGCGCCTTCGAGCCGGGCGGGCGCGAAGCGGTGCCAGCCGGAAGGGGACCAGTAGCGGACGGCGACGAGCAGAGCGGTGCCGGACGCGGGAAGGGGGATGCGCAACAGGGTGCCGGCGGGCCCGTCGGGGCGGCCGATGCCGTTCTCGCGGACCCAGCAGCGCAAGAGGTTCTCCACCGTCGCGGCCTCGGCGGCGGTGGCCGGGTCGGGGTGGTCCAGCAGGTCGGGCAGCATCAGGGGTTCGGGCACGGCCGGGCCCGCGGAGCCCCCGCGGGTGCGGAACACGCCGTGGTTCTGGCGGGGGACCCAGGCCCCGGCGGAGGCCCCGGCGGCCGGGAGCCGCGGCGGAGTCGGCGGGTGCGGGCCGGCCGCGCCGCCCCCGGTGGAACTGCCACTGCCTGCGCCGCCCGAGCCGCTGCCTGCGCCGTCGCTCGGCCGGGTAGAACCACCGCGCCCCGACTGCGGACGGGGCGGCGGGGCCGGATCCGGGTAGGCCTGCGGGGCGGGTCGCGGGCGGGTCTGCGGCGTCGGCTGCGGGTGGGCGGAGGGGGCCGGGTCCGGGCAAGACTGCGAGGCCGGCTGCGGGTGGGCCTGGGGCGCCGGCTGCGGGCGGGCAAGTGGGGCCGGATCTGGGGAGGCCTGGGGCGTCGGCTGCGGGTGGGCGAGAGAGGCCGGGTCCGGGGATGCCTGGGGCGCCGGCTGCGGGCAGGGCTGCGGCGCCGGCTGGCGGCGGGTGAGTGGGGCTGGATCCGGTGCGGGGTTTCCGGTGCCGGCCTCGGCCCTGGCGCCGGCCGTCGGCCCCGTAGCCCGGCCGGTTGGCGGAGCCTCGGTCGCTACCGGGCGCTGGGGCTCGGGAGGTGGGGCGCCGGGCCCGGACGCCGGCGGACCCGCGGTCGGAACCTCCTGCGCCGGGGTCCCTGAGCCAGCGGAGCCTGGTGTGGCTGCTGCCCGGGCTGCTGCGCCATGCAGCTCGGTTGACGTGCCTGCAGGGCTGGCCTGCGCGCCGTGCTGCGCCGGTTCATGGCACCCCGGCTCCGCGCCTGGGACTGCCGAAGCCGCGGTCCGGGGCGCGGCGGGTGCAGGGTGGCGCGCCTGGTCGGCCGCTGGTGCACCTGACGCTCCCGTCGGACGTTCCGGCCCGCTGCCCGATCCGGCGGAGCTGGCCGGGCCGTCCTGCGGGGCTCCTCCGGGCCGGTGGGGTGCTCCGGGCGCGGGCATGTGCCCGGCGAAGGTGCGGGACGGGGTGGCAAGGGGGTGGTGCCCGCGCTCTCCCGCTGCGGCAACCGGGTTCGCGGTATCCACGGGATGTCCGGCGTCAGGGGGCCGGGCCGCGTGGATGGAGGGCGGATGATCGGAGCCGTGGGCCGGGGTTCCGGTGCTGGCGGACTCGCCTCGGCCGTCCAACGGGACGTCTGCTGGCGGGTGCGGGTGTGGCGCTCCCGGTCCGGAGCCCTGCGCGGCGGGCGGGTAGGCCGGTCGGGCAACCGGAGGGCGCTCCGTGGATGCGGGGTGCGAGGTCCGGGCCGGGGACCCCGCCCCTGCCGACTCGGCCACCGCCGTGTGTTCCCGGGCCGCCGCCTGGGTGAGCTGCCCGGGTTGCCCCGCGCCCCCGGCGACGGTTGGCCGGCGCTCCGGGCCCACGAGCGGCACGTGCGGGAGCGCCGGTGTGGCGCTCGGATCCGCCGGGTCGTCTGCCGGTTTCGACTGCCCGACCGCCGGATGGTGCTGCTGCCCAAGCTGCCTGGGGTCCCTGTCGGACGTGGACTCCGGCGCAGGCTCGGCGGGCGGGAGGTGTGGGGCCGGGGCCGCCGGGCTCGGCCCGGTCGGCTCGGTCGGCTCGAACGCCGGGGTGGTGTGCGGGAGGTATGAGGTTCCGGCCGTAGGGCTCGGCGCGGTCGGCTTGGACGCCGGGGCGGGCTGGTGGGCGGTCGGGAGGTGCGGTGTGTGCTGGCCAGCGCCTCGCGCCGACCGCTCCGGCGTGGAGCCCGACTTGGTCGCCTTGGGTGGCTGCGTGGGCTGTTGGGGGGTTGGCAGGTGTTCGGTGGGCTGGCCAATGCCGCGCGCGGGGGATCCGCCCGGGCCGGGGTCCGGGGTGCTCAGGTGGGTGGTTGGCAGGGGCGGGCGGACGGGAGTGGAGTCCCGTTGGGGTGGCTCCGGCGCTGGGACGGGCTGCGCGGCACTTGGCGCGGGCTGGACGGAGGGTGGCGCAGCCAGGTGGCCTAGCGGCAGCAGGGGCGGGCGGACGGGAGTGGAGTCCTGTCCGGGGGGCTCCGGCGCTGGGACGGGCTGCGCGGCAGTTGGCGCGGGCTGGACGGAGGGTGGCGCGGCCCGGTGGGTTAGGGGCGGGCGGTCGGGCGTGGGGGCCGGTTTGGGGGGCTCCGGGGCTGGCGCGGGCTGGGTGGTGGGGGCCGGCGCGAAGGGGTGGGTGGCGGGCTGCAGGGGTGGGTGGCCGGGGGCGGGATTGGGTTCGGTGGGCTGCGCGGGAGTTGGCGGTGGGGCGGCGTCTCGTACGGCCTGTTGGGCGGTGGGCGGCTGACCGGGAGTGGGATCGGATCCGGTGGGTTCCGGAGGAGCCGGGGTGGGGTCGGGCACGGGGGTCCTTCGGGGTCAGTGGGGGCGGCGGGATGCGGCGGCGGGGATCGCGTCGGCGAGGCGGTCGAGGACGGCTCCGGCCTGCTCGTCGGTGAGGGTCAGCGGCGGCAGGAGCCGCACCACGCCGGAGTGGCGGCCGCCGAGGTCGACGATCAGGCCTCGCCTGAGGCACTCCTGCCGGACGGCCGCGGCGAAGTCGGGGGCGGCGGCGCGGGTTTCCGGGTCGACGAGTTCGACGCCGATCATCAGGCCGCGGCCGCGGACGTCCCCGACGCACGGGTGGTCGGCGGCGAGGCCGCGCAGGGCGGTCAGCATCCGTGCGCCGAGGGCCCCGGCGCGCTCGGCCAGACCGTTCCGGCGTACGAAGGCCAGGGTGGCCGTGCCGGCGGCCATGGCCAGCTGGTTGCCGCGGAAGGTCGCGGCGTGGGCGCCGGGCGCCCAGACGTCCAGGCCGGAGCGGTACACGAGCACCGCGAGCGGAAGGCTGCCGCCGATCGCCTTGGACATGACCATCACGTCCGGGACGACCCCCGCGTGGTCGACGCCCCAGAAGGCCCCGGTCCGGCCGACACCGGTGTGCACCTCGTCCGCGATCAGCGGGATCCCCCGCGCCTCGGTGATCTCGCGCATGCGGCGCAGCCAGGGGTCCGGGGCCGGCAGGACGCCGCCCTCGCCCTGCACCGGCTCGACGATCATCCCGGCCGGGGCGGGGACCCCGCCCTTGGGGTCGTCCAGCAGGCTCTCGGTCCAGCGGGCGGCGAGCCGGGCCCCCTCGGCGCCTCCGACGCCGAACGGGCAGCGGAATTCCTGGGGGTACGGGAGCCGGGTCACCGGCGCGTCGGGGGCCCTGCTGGTGGTGCCGTGGTCGGCTCCGGTGAACGCGAGCAGCCCGGAGCGTCCGGTCGCGGTGCGGACCAGCTTGAGCGCGGCCTCGACGGCGTCCACGGCGGTGGGCCCGCAGAACTGGATGCGGGCGTCGGCGGCCAGTTCGGCGGGCAGGGTGGCGAACAGCTCGCTGGTGAAGGCGTCCTTGACCGGGGTCGCCAGGTCCGGCACGTGCAGCGGGGCACCGGAGTCGAGGACGCCCCGGATGGCTTCGAGGACCACCGGGTGGTTGTGGCCGAGGGCGAGGCTGCCCGCGCCGGACAGGCAGTCGAGGTAGCGGCGTCCGTCGGCGCCTTCGATGGTGAGGCCGCGGGCGCGGACCGGGACGACCGGCAGGGAGTGCGCGTACGTCCGGGCGGCCGACTCCCGTACCGCCTGGCGTCGCAGGATGCCCTCGGCCGCCTCCGCACCACCGCCACCACCGCCACTGCGACGCCCCGCTCCCCCTCGTTCCGGGACCTGCACCGGGGCTGCGCCCGGCCGGGCGGGCACGGGCGGGGGGTCGGCCGGCGTGCCCGACGCCACGCCATGCTCACTCAAAGCCACGAGTGTCGGACCTCCCGCACGGACTGCTGTTCCCGGTTGCGCCTCGAACAGGGGATCGGCGCCCCATCCCCCGTACGTACCAACGACGGTGACGGCGGCTGAACACGGGCGGGCCCAAGATCCTTACGGGGTCGGCGCCGTGCGGTGGCCCCGGGGCTGCGCCGTCGGGAACCGCGGGCCCGGGCTGTGCCGTCCCCAACAGCAGCGGCATAGTGGGGTGCTGCACGTTTGGCGGCCCGCACCCCACCGCGGCCGCCTCCCACGCCCGGAACCACCAGGGGGATTGACGACATGCGACCGAACCGACCGGTCACCGCGATTCTGTGCGCGGCGGCACTCGCGATGACCGCCGCCGCCTGCGGACCCGGCGACGGTGAGGCCGGCGGAGACGCCAAGCCGACCGTGGCGGCGAGCGTCCCGGCAGGAGCCGACGGGATAAAGATCCCCGACCAGCTCAAGGAAAAACTCAAGCAGCACGGCATCGACCTGGAGAAGTGGCGGGGAGGTGAGTGGAAGAACTGGAACAAGGAGGACTGGCTGCGCGAGGCGGGCGACTACATCAACCCGGTCATCGAGGGCCTGTGGGACCCGGACCGCATGCGCGAGGCCGGCAAGACCCCGCAGCCGCCGGCCATCGACCCGGACGCGGGCAAGGACCAGGGCGTCACCGACCCGACCCCGGCCCCGGTCGCGGCGAAGCCGGCCGCGACGCCGTACCACTCGAGCGTCCCGTACTCCGGCAAGGTCTTCTTCGACGGCCCCGAGGGCTCGATGGTGTGCTCGGCGACCGTGGTCAAGGACCCGGCCCACCCGGGCAAGTCGAACATGGTGTGGACGGCGGGCCACTGCGTGCACGCGGGCAAGGCGGGCGGCTGGTACCGCAACATCGCCTTCGTCCCCTCGTACAACAACGCGGGCAAGCCGTCGGCGCAGCTCAAGGGTGCGCCCCGGCAGGAGGTGGCCCCGTACGGCGTGTGGTGGAGCGACTGGGCGCAGACCTCGGACCAGTGGATCACGCAGGGCGGTCCGACGGGCGGTGCGGGTGCCCCGTACGACTTCGCGGTGCTGCACGTGACCCCGGAGAAGAGCACCGGCAAGTCCCTGGAGGAGACGGTCGGCGGTGCGCTCCCGGTGGAGTTCAACGCTCCGGCGGTGCCGAAGGTGGCGGGCATGACGGCGACGGGCTACCCGGCGGCGGCCCCGTTCGACGGACAGAAGGCCTTCCAGTGCACGGACAAGCCGGGCCGGCTGTCGCTGAAGGCTAACGACCCGGTGATGTACCGCATCGGCTGCACGATGACGGGCGGCTCCTCCGGCGGCGGCTGGGTGGCGACGGGCAGCGACGGCAAGCTGGTGCTGATCTCGAACACCTCGATCGGCCCGGCGAAGGCGGGCTGGCTGGCCGGGCCGCGGCTCGGCCCCGAGGCCAAGGGGATCTTCGACGCGGTGAGCGCCAAGTTCAAGTAGTCCGCGCGTCCCCGTGACGCGGGACGACCGGGGCCCCTGCACGGTGATCGTGCAGGGGCCCCGGTCCTGTCCGGCTCCGATGTCGGGCCGGCTGCGTGCTCCGGTGTCAGCGCGGGTGCGCGCGGTCAGCGGCTCGCGGGGACGAACGGGGACAGCTCCGCCGCCAGCTGCTCGTGGACGCGGACCTTCACGAGGGTGCCCTCCGGGGTGTGCTCCTCGGAGATCACCTCGCCCTCGGCGTGCGCCTTGGCGATCAGCGAGCCGTGCGTGTACGGCACCAGGGCCTCCACCTCGACCGAGGGCCGCGGCAGTTCGGTGTCGATGAGCCGCAGGAGTTCCTCGATGCCCTGGCCGGTGCGGGCCGAGACGGCGATGGAGTGCCGCTCGATGCGCAGCAGTCGCTGGAGGACCAGCGGGTCCGCGGCGTCGGCCTTGTTGATCACCACGATCTCGGGCACGTCGACCGCGCCGACCTCGCGGATGACCTCGCGCACGGCCGCCAGCTGCTCCTCCGGGGCCGGGTGCGAGCCGTCCACGATGTGGAGGATGAGGTCGGAGTCGCCGACCTCCTCCATCGTGGAGCGGAACGCCTCGACCAGGTGGTGGGGCAGGTGCCGGACGAAGCCGACCGTGTCGGCCAGGGTGTAGACCCGGCCGCTCGGCGTCTCGGCCCGGCGCACGGTCGGGTCGAGGGTGGCGAACAGGGCGTTCTCCACGAGCACGCCCGCGCCGGTGAGGCGGTTGAGCAGCGAGGACTTGCCGGCGTTGGTGTAGCCGGCGATGGCGACGGAGGGAACCTTGTTGCGGCGTCGCTCCTGCCGCTTGACGTCGCGGCCGGTCTTCATCTCCGCGATCTCCCGGCGCATCTTCGCCATCTTCTCGCGGATCCGACGCCGGTCGGTCTCGATCTTGGTCTCACCGGGGCCTCGGGTGGCCATGCCACCACCGCCGCCGCCACCCATCTGCCGGGACAGCGACTGGCCCCAGCCGCGCAGGCGCGGAAGCATGTACTGCATCTGCGCGAGGGCGACCTGTGCCTTGCCCTCTCGGGACTTGGCGTGCTGGGCGAAGATGTCGAGGATCAGGGCCGTGCGGTCGACGACCTTGACCTTGACGACGTCTTCGAGGGCGATGAGCTGGCCGGGGCTGAGCTCACCGTCGCAGACGACGGTGTCGGCACCGCTCTCGAGGACGATGTCGCGCAGCTCCTGGGCCTTGCCCGAGCCGATGAAGGTGGCCGGGTCGGGCTTGTCGCGGCGCTGCATCACGCCGTCGAGCACGAGGGCGCCGGCGGTCTCGGCGAGGGCGGCGAGCTCCGCGAGGGAGTTCTCGGCGTCCTGCACGGTGCCGGAGGTCCACACGCCGACGAGCACGACGCGCTCGAGGCGCAGCTGTCGGTACTCGACCTCGGTGACGTCTTCGAGCTCGGTGGAGAGACCGGCGACGCGGCGCAGTGCGGCGCGCTCCGAGCGGTCGAACTGGTCGCCGTCGCGCTCTCCGTCGATCTCGTGGCTCCAGGCGACGTCCTCTTCCATCAGGGCGTCGGCCCGGAGGCCCTCGGTGAAGCTCTGCGAGGCGCGCACGTCGTCCTGTGCGTCCCGCGCGTCCTGGGAAGGGGAAGAAGAGGAGGTCATGGGATCCTTACGTCGGTGTCGAGACGGCCCGCATCGGGTGGCCGCCAGCCTGCAGTGCCCGGCCGGGGCATCACTCCTGGCCGCAGCTCCGCTGACCGTGCGTGCCACGCGCGACGCGACACACAGTACTGTCACGGTCAACGGGTCGCGTCACCGGAAGATTCCCTCCGGCGGGCGGCCCTGTCGATGGTGACATGCCCGCTCCCGCCGGGTCACACGCTTTTCGGTCCGCTCCATTCCGGATGGCCGGGCATCGCCGGCGTCGTCTTTCCGTACAGCCAGGGCTCCAGGAAGGCCTTCAGGTCCCGTCCGGCCACCTCGGAGGCCGCGCGGACGAAGTCCTGCGTGCCCGCGACGGAGTCCCGGTGCTCGGTGACCCAGCGCCGCTCCAGCCGCTCGAAGGCGGCCGCGCCCATCTCCTGCCGCAGCGCGTAGAGGATCAGGGCGGCCCCGTCGTAGACGGCGGGCCGGAAGAGTCCGATCTTCTCACCGGGGGCGGCCGGCTTGGGCGCCGCCGGGGGCCCGCCGGCCGCGCGCCACTGGTCGGAGCGCTGGTACGCCTCGCGCATGCGCCGCTCCAGGGAGTACGTGCCGAGGCCGTCGGCGTACAGGGCCTCGTACCAGGTGGCGTGTCCCTCGTTGAGCCAGAGGTCGGACCAGGTGCGCGGGGTGACGCTGTTGCCGAACCACTGGTGGGCGAGCTCGTGGACCATGACGGCCTCGACGTACCACTCAGGGTAGCCCTCGCCGGAGAAGATGCCGCTCTCGAAGAGGGAGAGGGTCTGCGTCTCCAGCTCGAAGCCGGTCCGGGCCTTGGCGATCAGCACCCCGTACGTCTCGAAGGGGTAGCGGCCGACGCGCTTCTCCATCCACTCGATGTGTCCTGGAGTCTTCTTCAGCCAGGGTTCGAGCCGTTCTCGGTCGGCGGCGGGGACGACGTCGCGCAGGGGCAGTCCGTGCGGCCCGTTGCGCTCGACGACGGCCGAGTCGCCGATGGACACCTGGGCGAGCTCGGTGGCCATGGGGTGCAGGGTCCGGTACGTCCACGTGGTCCCGCCCGTCGCGCTGCGGGCCGGGAGGGCGCCCGGCAGGCCGTTGGCGACGGCCGTGAGCCCGGCCGGGGTGTTGATCCGGAAGGTGAAGTACGCCTTGTCGGCGGGGTGGTCGTTGCACGGGAAGACGCGGTGGGCGGCGTCGGCCTGGTTGGCCATGGCGAGGCCGTCCTCGGTGGGCACCCAGCCGCCGTCGGCGATGCCGCGCGGGTCGCTGGTGTGCCTGACGGTGATGTGCAGCGGGACGCCAGGGACCACCGGGGCGGCGGGGGTGAGCACGAGGTCCTCCCCGGCGCTCTCGAAGCGTGCCGGCTGCCCGTTGACCTCGGCGGAGGCGACCGTGCCGTGGGTGAAGTCGAGGTTGATCCGCTCCAGCGGCGCCTGGGCGCGGGCGTCGATCTTCGTGACCGCGTCGAGGGGGGTCGAGTTGTCCCGGTAGGTGAGGGACAGGTCGTACGCGAGGACGTCGTACCCGGGGTTGCCCAGCTGCGGGAAGAGCGCGTCGCCGATGCCCAGCGGCGGCGGGGGCAGCGCGGCGGCGGTGAGGGCGAGGGAGGCCGCGGCGAGCAGGGCGGCGCGCAGGCGCGGGGAGGTGAGCTGCATCCCCCACCGCATACCAGCGCCCGCCACCCGCCCGGGCACGGCGCGCGACGGGTCCACCCGAACGGGACCTTCCGGCGCCGGCCCGGCCGCCGTGCGGCAGACTCCCCGCCCGGCGGTCGCGCCCCGTCGGGCCCGGGCCCGCGCTGCCCCCGACTCCCGCCCCGGCCCCAGCTCCTGGCTCCCGGCTCCCGGCTCCCGGCTCCGCCCTACGCCCGGGCCACGTCGTAGACCCCCGGCACGTCCCGCATCGCCCGCATCAGCGCCGGCAGCACGGACGCGTCCGGCAGCTGGAGGGTGTAGCTGTGCCGGACCCGCTGCTCGACGGGCGGTTCCACGGTCGCCGAGACGACCTCGACCCCTTGTCGGGCGATGGCCTCGGTCAGGTCGGCCAGCAGGTGCGGGCGGCCGAACGATTCCGCGGTCAGGGTGACCCGGCAGTCCGCGGTGGCCCGCCAGTGCACGGCGACCGAGGTGCGGCCCAGCGAGCGCATCTGGGCCACGGAGGCGCACTCGACGCGGTGGACGGTGACGGCCCCGCCCCGGACGACGAAGCCGGCGATCTCGTCGGGCGGCACGGGCGTGCAGCAGCCGGCGAGCCGCACGGTGGCGTCGGGCAGGTCGGCCACCGCGTTGCCGCCGCCGCCCCGGGCCCCGACCACCGACAGCGGGGCCCGGGCGGGGGTGGTGGTGGGGGTGTCCCCGTCGGGGTGGTCCCGGAGCCAGCTGCCGATGGCGATCCGGGCGGCCTGGGTCTTGGCGTGTCCCAGCCATTCGGCGGCGGGACCGGAGGAGGCGTCCTGGGCGAGAAGCAGCTGCACGGTGTCCCCGTCGGACAGCCGGGTGCCCAGGGAGGCGAGGCGCCCGTTGACCCGGGCGCCGATACAGCCGTGGGCGGTCTCCCCGTACTGGGCGTAGGCGGCGTCGATGCAGGTGGCGCCGGCGGGCAGGCCCAGCGTGCCGCCGTCGGCGCGGAAGACGGTGATCTCCCGGTCCTGGGCGAGTTCGGCGCGCAGCCCGCTCCAGAAGGCGTCGGGGTCGGGGGCGGAGCGCTGCCAGTCGAGCAGCCGCGCCAGCCAGCCGGGCCGGGTGGGGTCTACGCGTTCCTCGTCGCCGTCGCCGCCGTCCACCACTGCGGCCGCGGCGGCGGTGGCGTACGGGTTGCCGAGTGCGACCACCCCGGCTTCGGCGACGCGGTGCATCTGCCGGGTGCGGACGATGACCTCGGCGACGTACCCGTCGGGGGTGGCGACGGCGGTGTGCAGGGACTGGTAGAGGTTGAACTTCGGGGCGGCGATGAAGTCCTTGAACTCCGAGATGACCGGGGTGAAGCAGGTGTGCAGTTCCCCCAGCACCCCGTAGCAGTCGGCGTTCTCCCCGACGAGGACGAGGACGCGGCCGAAGTCGGAGCCGCGCAGCTCGCCGCGTTTGAGGGCGACGCGGTGGACGGAGACGAAGTGTCGGGGCCGCACCTGGACCTCCGCGGCGATGCCGGCGTCGCGCAGGACGGCCCGTACGGACTCGGCGATGCCGGGCAGCGGGTCGGCCTCGCCGGCGTGGGCCGCGATGAGGGCGCGGGTGCGCTCGTACTCCTCGGGGTGCAGGATCGCGAAGACGAGGTCTTCCAGTTCGGTCTTCAGGGCCTGTACGCCGAGCCGTTCGGCGAGCGGGATGAGCACGTCCCGGGTGACCTTGGCGATGCGGGCCTGTTTCTCGGGGCGCATCACGCCGAGGGTGCGCATGTTGTGCAGCCGGTCGGCGAGTTTGATGGACATGACGCGGACGTCGTTGCCGGTGGCGACGAGCATCTTGCGGAAGGTCTCGGGCTCGGCGGCCGCCCCGTAGTCGATCTTCTCGACCTTGGTGACGCCGTCGACGATGAAGCAGACCTCGTCCCCGAACTCGGCGCGGACCTGATCGAGGGTCACGTCGGTGTCCTCGACGGTGTCGTGGAGCAGGGAGGCCGTCAACGTGGTGGTCTCGGCGCCGAGTTCGGCGAGGATCAGGGTGACGGCGAGCGGGTGTGTGATGTACGGCTCACCGCTCTTGCGCATCTGGCCGCGGTGCGAGGACTCCGCGAGCACGTACGCGCGGCGCAGGACGGACAGGTCCGCGGTGGGATGGTGGGCGCGGTGCGCCTCGGCCACATGGCCGATGGCGTCGGGCAGCCGGTCCCGGGGCGTTGGCCCGAGGAGGGCCGCACGCCCGAGTCGGCGCAGGTCAATGCGGGTCCGGCCCCGTCTGCGGAGCTCGGGGCGCGCTTCGGGACGTGCTTCGGGGTTCGTGGCCTCTGCACTCATGGGCACCTCCGGCGGCTTCGACCGGCTGCGGTGGGCATGGGGTGAGCCCTCAGGGCCGGTGTCTGATGCTACCGGCCCCACCACGTGGCGCAGTCCGCCTCTCGCTGAGCGTGAAACGGATCACCCATGAGAGGGAATCTTCAGGCGAAGACCGTTTCGGTCAGCCAGGCGGGGTCCAGCTCCCCCGCAGCCACGATCACGGCCGGTCCGGTCATGTCGATCCGGCCGTCGGGGTGCTCGGTGATCAGGAGGGTGCCGCCGAGGAGGTCCACGGTGTACGTGACGGGCTGTCCGCTGACGGCCGGGTCGGCGCCGTCGCGGCGGATGGCTGCCACGGCGACGGCGCAGGCGCCGGTGCCGCAGGAGCGGGTCTCGCCGGAGCCGCGCTCGTGGACGCGCATGGCGACGTGCCGGGGGCCGCGGTCGATGACGAACTCGATGTTGACGCCGGCCGGGTAGACCTCGGCGGGGCTGTACTGGGGCGGGTCCAGCAGCCTTCCGGCGTGGTCGAGGCTGTCGACGAAGGCGACGGCGTGCGGGTTGCCCATGTTCACGTTGCGGGCGGGCCAGGCGCGCTCGCCGACGACGACGGTGACCTGCTCCTCCGGGAGGGCGGCGCGGCCCATGGAGACGGTGACGTCGCCGCTCTTGTCGAGGTGCACCTGCTTGATGCCGCCGCGGGTGGCGACGGCGAGGTCGCCGGGTTCGACGTGGCCGGCGTACTGCAGGTAGCGGGCGAAGACGCGGACGCCGTTGCCGCACATCTCGGCGACGGAGCCGTCGCTGTTGCGGTAGTCCATGAACCACTCGGCCTCGTCGGCCAGGTGCGCGGCCTCGGGGTGGGCGGCGGACCGGACGACGTGCAGCACTCCGTCCGCGCCGATCCCGGCGCGCCGGTCGCACAGCTTCACGACGGCTGCGGCGGACAGGTCGACGGTGTTGTCCGGGTCCGGGACGATCACGAAGTCGTTCTCGGTGCCGTGGCCCTTGAGGAAGGAGAGGCTGGTCTGCGTCACGTGCCCATCGTACCGAGGGGGGTTTCCCACGGGCCGCCGGGCACGGCCGCCACACGACGCTCGGGCGCCACACGACGCTCGGGCGCCACACGACGCTCGGGCGCTACGGGAGCCGGGCGCTACCGGAGCCGGGCCACCCGGTAGACCGCGAGGCCTACGACGGCCAGCACGACCAGGGCGTACAGCGCGGCCATGCGCCAGTCGGGGCGGCGGCCGCTGCCCCGGGGCGGGAGCCCGGGCCAGGTGTAGCCGACGCGGCGGGCGGCCATCATGCCCCAGCCGGCGGCGCAGCAGCTGATCAGGAAGCCGAGCATGGCGACCACGGCTCCGCCGTCGCCGAACTCGAAGGCGAGGGGGAAGGCGAACATCAGGGAGCCTGCGGCGGCCAGCATCACGATCGGGGCGATCTGCCAGATCCGCAGCCGGCGCTGCGGGCGCAGCTCGACCTCGAACTCGGGGCCGCCGGCGTCCTCGCCCTCGGCGGAGCCGGAGACGTCGGGGCCGTCGGAGGTCAGCCGGGCAGGGTCGGCGGGCAGCCCGAGCTCTTCGGGGACGGCGGGTTCGCCGAGGACCGCCGGGTCCGTCGTCCCCCGCGTCCCGTCCCGCCCGGTGTCACGAGGGCCGGCCTCCATCGCCACGCGCCCTCCCCACTCGGACTTCGCACGTTGCCGTTCACCGCCGGTGACCACACCCGCGGAATTTGATGATGGCACGGCCCGGGGCTCCGAACGCGCGCGCGGGGCGTCCCGATGCCATCACGTGATCAGGCTGTAACCGCTCGTTCGACCAACGACTGCGCGAGTCCGGGGAGTTCCCGGCGGTCCGCGACGGCTCCGCTGAGCCAGTGGACGCGGGGGTCGCGGCGGAACCAGGAGTCCTGACGGCGGGCGAACCGCTTGGTGGCCCGGACCGTCTCGGCCCTGGCCTCGTCCTCGGTGCACTCCCCGGCCAGGGCGGCCAGCACCTGCTGGTAGCCCAGCGCCCTGGAGGCGGTGATCCCGTCGCGCAGGCCGCGGGCCTCCAGGGTCCGGACCTCGTCGACGAGCCCGTCCTCCCACATCCGGTCCACGCGCCGCGCGATCCGCTCGTCGAGCTCCGGGCGGGCCACGTCGACGCCGATCTGGACGGTGTCGTACACGGACTCGTGGCCGGGCAGGTTGGCGGTGAACGGCTTCCCGGTGATCTCGATGACCTCCAGGGCGCGGACGATGCGGCGGCCGTTGCTCGGCAGGATCGCCTGCGCCGCGGCCGGGTCGGCGGCGGCGAGCCGGGCGTGCAGGACGCCGGGGCCGCGCTCGGCGAGTTCCTCCTCCAGCCGGGCGCGGACGTCGGGGTCGGTGCCGGGGAACTCCATGGCGTCGAGGGCGCCGCGGACGTACAGCCCGGATCCGCCGACGAGGACGGGGGTGCGGCCCTGGGCGAGCAGCTCGTCGATCTCGGTGCGGGCCAGGCGCTGGTATTCGGCGACGCTCGCCGTCTCGGTCACGTCCCAGATGTCCAGGAGGTGGTGCGGGACCCCGCCGCGTTCTTCTTCCGTCAGTTTGGCGGTGCCGATGTCCATCCCGCGGTAGAGCTGCATGGAGTCGGCGTTGATGACTTCGCCGTCGAAATGGCGGGCCAGGGCCACGCCCAGGTCGGACTTTCCGGCCGCGGTGGGGCCGACGACGGCGATGACCGGCGGGGTGGGGGCTGCTTTGCTCACCGCCCCAGTCTCGCAAACCGTCCGGCTCCTACCCGATCGGGTTACGTGACGGGGCGGGGGCGGGGTCGTTCCCGCGGCATGCTGCCGCCGGGAGTGCGCCCGGCGCGGGGCGGCCGGGCCCGGCGCGGGCCCGGCCGGTCCGGGCGGAACTTCACCCGCACGAGTAGCGTTGGAAGCAATGAAGATGGGGGTGTTTGACCGGTTTTTCAACCGCCACGGGAAGGTGATCCATGGGCCTGCTGGACACACTGAAGGCCAAGCTCGCTCCGGCGAAGGAGAAGGTCGGCGACCTCGCCCACAAGAACGAGGGCAGGATCGGCGAGGGTCTGGACAAGGTCGCGAAGGCCGTGGACTCGAAGACGCACGGCAAGTACAGCGACAAGCTCGCGTCCGGGACGGGCAAGGCGAAGGAAGCCCTGGGCAAGATCGCGCACAAGGACGCCCCCGGCGGGCAGACGCCGCCGCCCGCCTCCTGACCGCGGTCCCGGTGAGGGGCGCGGGCCGACGGGCCCGGCGCCCCTTCCCCGCGTTCGGCGCGGCCCGGCCGCGGCCTGGCCGCGCCGGGTGCGGCCGCTAGGACCAGGTGGCGACGAAGTAGCCGACGCCGTACGGGGCGTCCTCGTACAGCAGCCGCCCGCCCAGGCCGGCGCCCTCGGCCGCGCCGGCCAGCACCTGCCAGGGGGCCCGGCCGGCGGCCTGGAGTTCGCGGGCGAGGCCGGCGTCGAGGGCGGCGAGCGCGGCGGTGTCGGCGTCGGCGAGGGCGCGCGCGGCGCCGGCGTCGAAGGGGGCGGCGCGCTCGTCCAGGTAGCCGGGGGCCTTCACGGTCCGGCAGGCGCTGCCGTCACCCATGACGAGGAGGGCGACGCGGTCGGCGCGCGCGGCGAGTTCACGGCCCGCGTCGAGGCAGCGGGCGGTGTCGAGGGCCTCGGGCACGGCGAGCCCTTCCAGGGGAGCGGCGCCCCAGCGTGCGTGGTCGAGGAGCCAGGCCCCGACGGCCAGGGCCGGCGGCAGCTGCCGCGCGCCCGCAGCACCGTCCCGTCCCCCGTCTCCGAGGCGTACGTCGACCCCGACGCCGAAGCGCCGGAAGCTGCCGCGGGCACCCTGCCGGTAGGCCCCGGCTTCCGCTTCCTCGGCGGCGGCGCCCACGACGACGAGCAGGTCGGGGCGGGATGCGGCGAGCACCGCGAGGGCGTCGGAACAGGCGGTGCGGGCGTCGCCGAGTTCGGCGGCGGCCCCCGCGGCGACCTCGGGCACGAGGAGCGGCGGGGCGGGGCAGACGGCGGCGGCTACGAGCATGATCCGCAGCCTAGTGCTGTGACCGGAAAGGTTCACCACCCCGCGACGTGCGGCACGGCACCAGCCGTCGGCAGCGCCCCGCCACGGCCCGGCGGGACGGCTGCCGGCGGCTGCCGCGCAGACGGGCTCAGCCGGTGACGCCGCAGGACGGGGCCGACGCCGGCAGCGGGGCGGGGACGCCCAGCGTGGGGATGCCGAGCATGACGCCCTGCGGCTGCGCCGGGGCGGCGTTGCGCTTCTCCCAGGCGTCGCCGGCGCGGGTGCGCCGCACGGACTGCGTGGGGCCCTCGGCGAGGAGGTGGTGCGGGGCCGCGTAGGTGATCTCCACGGTGACGACGTCGCCGGGGCGGACGTCCTCGTCGGGCTTCGTGAAGTGGACCAGGCGGTTGTCGGGGGCGCGGCCGGACAGGCGGTGCGTGGCGCCGTCCTTGCGGCCCTCGCCCTCCGCGACCATGACCTCCAGGGTGCGGCCGACCTGCTTCTTGTTCTCCTCCCAGGAGATCTCCTCCTGGAGGGCCACCAGGCGCATGTAGCGGTCCTGGACGACCTCCTTGGGGATCTGTCCCTCCATGTCGGCGGCCGGGGTCCCGGGGCGCTTGGAGTACTGGAAGGTGAAGGCGCTGGCGAAACGCGCCTCGCGGACCGTGTGCATGGTCTGCTCGAAGTCCTCCTCGGTCTCGCCGGGGAAGCCCACGATGATGTCGGTGGAGATCGCGGCGTGCGGGATGGCGGCGCGGACCTTCTCGATGATGCCGAGGAAGCGCTCCTGGCGGTACGAGCGGCGCATCGCCTTCAGGACCCGGTCCGAGCCGGACTGGAGCGGCATGTGCAGCTGCGGCATCACGTTCGGGGTCTCGGCCATGGCCGCGATCACGTCGTCCGTGAAGTCGCGCGGGTGCGGGGAGGTGAAGCGGACCCGCTCCAGGCCCTCGATCTGCCCGCAGGCGCGCAGCAGCTTGGAGAACGCCTCGCGGTCGCCCAGGTCGGATCCGTACGCGTTGACGTTCTGGCCGAGCAGGGTGATCTCGGAGACGCCCTCGCCGACCAGGGCCTCGATCTCGGCGAGGATGTCGCCGGGGCGGCGGTCCTCTTCCTTGCCGCGCAGGGCCGGGACGATGCAGAAGGTGCAGGTGTTGTTGCAGCCGACGGAGATCGAGACCCAGGCGGCGTAGGCGGACTCGCGGCGGGTCGGCAGCGTGGAGGGGAAGGCCTCCAGCGACTCGGCGATCTCGATCTGCGCCTCTTCCTGGATGCGGGCGCGCTCCAGCAGGACGGGCAGCTTGCCGATGTTGTGGGTACCGAAGACGACGTCGACCCACGGGGCCTTCTTGACGATCGTGTCGCGGTCCTTCTGCGCCAGGCAGCCGCCGACGGCGATCTGCATGCCGGGGCGCTTGGTCTTCATCGGGGCGAGCCGGCCGAGGTTGCCGTAGAGCTTGTTGTCGGCGTTCTCCCGGACGGCGCAGGTGTTGAACACCACGACGTCTGCGTCGCCGTCCGAGCCCTCCGGGGCCCGGGTGTAGCCCGCCTCTTCCAGCAGTCCGGAGAGTCGCTCGGAGTCGTGCACGTTCATCTGGCACCCGTAGGTGCGCACCTCGTATGTTCCCTTGACGTCCACTGCCGTGCTCCGGTCGCTGCTGCTGGTCATGGAACAAGGGTAGGTGCTGCCGGGGAGGGCCCACCGCCGCAGCCCGTCCCGGCCCCGGCGGAGCCGCGCGGGCCGGCCGCCGGCCGCCGGCTCCGGCCCGGCACGACGCACTCCCTTTGCGGCGCCGTTTCCGAATGCATGGAATGCATTCCGTCGACCGAAACGTTTTCCCCGTCACACGAAATGAAATCCTGGAGGATTTTAGGATATTCGCGGCCGCGCAGGGGCGTTGGGCGAAGGTTGCACAATTCGGCGTCGACCCGTAACACTGTGCGCAACACCCCCGCCGCGGGGTGTCCCACCGTGGATTCGTGCACGGAATTGCTCACCCCATTCCTCCTCCATCGGGAAGCATGACGTCACTGTGATGCGAGATAGGTTGCCCCATGCCTCGTAGAATGCTCAGGCAGGCAAGGGAGTCCGTCCTTTCCATGGGGTTACTGGGTCCGTCCGGCCCCAGGCCGGAAAGTCTCGGATTCGTCGACCTCCGCTCCAACGAGAACCCCTTCGCCGGGCGGTACCGCCGTTATCCCGAACACTCGCCGGATTTCCTCGCACCCCTCTACCTGGCGGCGCTCGAGGTCCTCGATCCGTCCCCGCCCCGCGCGGAGGACGGCGGCGGTCGACCCCTGCAGCCGGACGTCGCCATCACCCGTGGGGCCACGGAGGCACTGGACCTCCTCCTGCGGGCGCTGTTCGAGCCGGGCAGGGACGCCGTGGCGGTCATGTGGCCGAGCTTCGGCTCCTTCGAGCAGTTCGCGGCGCTGCACGGCGTGACGCGGTACCGGGTGCCGCTGGGTGGTGTGCGCTACGACCGGCTGGACGTCGATCGGCTGCTGTCGCTCCCGGTCAAGGGGATCTACCTCTGCAACCCCAACAACCCCACCAGCACCTGCCTGGACGCCGCTGACCTGGCCCTCCTGCTGGACCGGTTCGACGGCATCGTGATCGTCGACGAGACCTACGCCGAGTTCACCGGCCGGCCCTCGCTCGCCCACCGGCTGGGTTCCCGTCCGGGTCTGGTCTCGGTGAGGTCCATGTCGAAGGCGCTGGGCATGGCGGGGCTGCGGCTCGGAGCGGTCCTCGGGGCACCGGACCTCGTCGGGGCGGTGCGCCGGGTCCGGCCGCCGTTTCCCGTGCCCGGCCCGGTGGCCGAGGCCGCCGCCGCAGAATTGGCCGACCACGCGCAGCTCGTATCGCGGGTGGCCTCCTGCGTGACGGAACGCGACCGGCTGGCGAAAGAGCTCGCCGACTGTCCGGGTGTACGGGACGTTTTCGCCGACGCCGGATTCGTGACCGTCCGGGTGGCCGACCAGGACGCCGTCCTGGCGGAACTGCAGGCCTCCCGCATCGCCGTGCACGCCGAGCCGGAAGGCTGGCGCGGATTCCTTCGGATCTCCGTCGGAACACCGCAGGAAAACGCTCTGCTACTTTCCGCCGTCCGGCGCAGCGACCGACATTCCCACCTCTGATTCCCCTGTCCCCCTCCACAGGAAAGCAGGCAGAAAATGACCGACGCGCTCACCATCGACAGGCCACAGCTGGACACCGACGTCGTGACCGTCCGGCGCAAGGACATCCGGGCGATCTCCTCCGTCATGGTCGACGGGAAGTCCCACCACCTCGGGGAGCAGCGCGACTTCCGGCGCAACGACCTCCTGGCCGGCTTCGTCCCGGAGGCGGGCCGGTTGTCGCTGGCCTGGGTGCGCCTGGCCGACGGCGAACAGCTGGACGTCCACCAGCATCCGACCAAGTCGATGATCCTGGTCTGCAAGGGCTCGGTGCGCCTCCTCGGGGACCAGGAGGAGGAGCTCGCCGAGGGGGACACCGTCGTGGTCCCCCCGGGCGCCCGGCACGGTTTCGTCACCAGGCCGGGTGAGGAGTTCCAGGGGCTGTCGGTGCAGTTCGAGGGCAGCGGGCTCTACGAGGAGGAGTCGGCGCCGCGCGTCGAGTTCACCGGCGCCGCCGCGTCCCTGGTCGAGCTGGAGCAGTACAACGCAGAGCGGCTGGACGCGTTCGGCAAGCACCACATGTTCGACCTGTTCGACAGCGGTCGGGTGGGGGCGGACCCCGAGATGCGCGACCGCTTCGTTTCCGCGCTCTACGTCTGGGCGGTGTACTTCCAGCGCATGCTCTACGCCCGGCAGGCGGTCTGCTCCGACCCGCAGCTGCGCGAGGTGTACGCGGGCCACCTGCGGGAGGAGTTCGGCCACGACGTGCTGCTGAAGGAGCAGAACGGCATCAGCGAGACGGTCTACGACCCCATGCTGGAAGCCGTCGGCAACTGGTTCGTGATGCAGATGCACGGCGCGGACGAGGCGGCGAAGATCGTGGTCGTCCACATGGTCATCGAGTCGTCCTGCGCGGTGTTCGGCGAGCGCACCGGGGCGGCCTTCACCGAGGAGTCCGCGGCCGACAGCTCCTACTTCGACCTGCACTCGGAGGTGGACGAGGACCACCGGGAGCTCGGCCGCGAGCACCTCCGCGGGCTGTCCGCCGAGCAGTACGCCCGGCTGCGGCAGGTCTGCGGCCAGGCGTGGGACCAGCTCGACCTGCTCTTCGACCGCATCGCCGCCCACATGGTGCGCTGAGCCGCCGATCCGGACGGAGGGGAGCCGATGCGGCACGCCCACGCGGATGCGGGCCTGTTCCCGCACCCGGACAACGCGGGCTTGTTCCCGCACCCGGACAACCGCCACACGTTCATCGAACTGCTGCGGCACGTCACCGACGACTACTACCGCTGGCACACCCGGTGTGCGCAAGCGGCCGCACCGGCTCCGCCCGTGCCCGACGGCAGGTCCGGCGGGCACGGCTCCGCCGGGCCGCCCGAGAACATGAAGACGGTCGGCGACCTGGTGCGCGAGCTCTCGGGGCGGCTCGCGCGGGAGTCGACCCCGTTCCCCTCACCGCTGTACCTGGCCCACATGACCACGGACCTCCCGGTGGCGGCGAGTCTGGCCCACCTCTGCGCGATGCTCTACAACCCCAACAACGTCACACCGGAAGTCGCCCCGGTCACCACGGAGCTCGAACACGAGGTGTCCGAGGACCTGTGCCGTCTGATCGGGTACGCCCCGGGCACCGGTTGGGCGCACCTGTCCTCCGGCGGTCACGCCGCCAACTACGAGGCCGTGTGGATCGCGCGGAACCTGCGCAGCGTGCCCGCCGCGGTGGCGGCCCACCCCGCCGCCCGCGACCTCGTCGCCGGGGTGCCCCCGGTCGTCCTGGCCAACATGCCGGTCCCCCGGGTCCTCGACCTCGTCGAGGCCCTGGCCGGGCGCGGGCTCCTGTCCGAGGTCGCGCGGCTGGCCGCCGCACGGCGGCGTGAGGCGGACACCGCCGGCACGCTCCTGCTCGCCCGCAGCGCCCACTACGCCTGGGACAAGTGCGCCGACCTGCTCGGGCTGGGACCGCAGGACGTGGAGCCGGTGGGGCTGACGCCGGAGCACCGGCTGGACGTGCACGCGCTCGGTCGGCGCGTGCGGGACCTGCTGGAGCGGGGCCGGCCGATCCTGGCGGTGATCGCCATGTGCGGGAGCAGCGGAGAGGGCGCCGTCGACGACCTGGACGCCGTTCTGCGGCTGCGGGCCGAGTGCGAGCGGCGCTTCGGGGCGTCGTTCTACGTCCACGTCGACGCCGCCTTCGGCGGGTACTGCCGCAGCCTGTGGCTGGAACCCGACGGCGGGATGGCGCCCTACGACGACCGGCCGCTGGACGGCAGCGGCGCCCGCATGAAACCGGAGGTCCACGCGGCCTTCCGGGCGCTCCCCGGGGCCGACTCGGTCACCGTGGACCCGCACAAGAGCGGACACACCCCGTACCCCGCGGGCAGCCTGGTGCTGCGCGACCGGCGGGCCGTCGCCCTCGTGGCCCGGGAATCGGCGTACTTCGGCCACGGGGACGACAGCCGTCTCCCCTTCGGTCCGCACACGCTCGAAGGGGCGCGCCCCGGAGCCGCGGCGGCGGCCGTCTGGGCGGCGCACCGGCAGATCGGGCTGCACGCCGACGGCTACGGCCGCCTGCTGGGCGGCTGCATCGCAACGGCGCAGCGCCTGCACGAGCGGTTCGCACCGGCCCGTCGGCCCCGGCCCTCCGGGACGGCCGCCGCGGACCCCCGGATCGTCAGCTGTTTCCCACCGGACCTGAACATGATCAACCTGGCGGTCGGTCCGGTGGACGCCGACGGGGGCGGGAGCGGGAGCCGGGCCCCGGCGGACGCCGCCGGCCGCCGGGTGCTCGAATCGATCCTCGCCGAGGCCGCCTCGGCACCGCTGACCAGCCTCTACGTCTCCGGGAACACCCTCACCGGCCGCTCCCGGCCCGGAGAACGGGAGCAGGTGCTGCGGCTGTGCCTCATGAAGGAGCTCGGGTCAGGGGCCCTGGACACGGTGGCGCGGAGCCTGGAGGCCGCCGTTTCCCGGGCCCTGGGCCCGGACGGTCCTGGTGTCCCCGCCGTTCAGTGACGGTGGGCGACGACGAAGAGGCGCCGGAACGGGAAGAGCGTGCGCCCGTCGGGGAGTGACGGGTACGCCGCGCGCAACCGGTCCAGGTAGGAGCTGCGGAAGGCACCGAACTCCGCGGCGGACAACCCGTCGATGACGGGCCGCAGACCGGCGGCCTCGACCCAGCTCCACACCGGGTCGGGGCCGCTCAGCACGTGCAGGTACTCCGTGCTCCAGACGTCCGGTTCGACGCCGGGACCCGCGAGCAGGCCGTAGTAGCCCGCCGCGTCCAGGGTGTGGACCCGGGAGAGCGCCGCGCGCAGCCCGGGCGGACCCAGCGGCGCTCCTCCCGGGCCGCCGTCCTCCAGCGTCTCCAGGATCAGGCGGAACCACGGCGCGTGGTGGAAGACCGGCATCTGCAGGGCCAGTGCACCGCGGGGGGCGAGGTCGCCGGCCAGGCGCCGCAGGACGGCGCCGTGGTCGGGAACCAGGTGGAACAGGGAGTTGGCGAACAGCAGGTCGGGACGGCGCCCGGGGCGCCACGAGCCGATGTCCTCCTGGTGCAGGAACGCCGCGGGCGCCGTTTCGGCAGCCGTCCGCAGCATGTCCGCGGAGCTGTCGACACCGTGCACCTCGGCGCCGGGGAAGCGTTCGGTCAGGAGTCGGGTGATGGTGCCGGGACCGCACCCGATGTCGTAGACGACGGAGGGGGGAGCGTCGAACCGGACCCGGTCCAGCAGCTCCAGTGCGGGCCGCAGCCGGTGTTCCGGGAACCGCAGGTACAGCTGCGGGTCCCAGCTCGTGGCGGCCCGTGGGGGTTCGTGGGTGTGCACGGCGGTCATGGTCATCCGTTCGATGGGGGTACGTCTTGCGTCAGGCGGATACGAGCCGGCCGGCCTGGAGCCTCCAGAGGCCGGCGTACGTGCCGTCGCGCGCCAGGAGTTCGCCGTGGGTCCCCTGCTCGGTCACCCGGCCGCCCGCGCCCAGGACGTAGATCCGGTCGGAGCCCCGGACGGTGGACAGCCGGTGCGCGATGATGATCAGGGTGCGGTTGGCCCCGAACTTCTGGAGGGCGTCCTGGATGGCGGCCTCGGTCTCGTTGTCGACCGCGGACGTGGCCTCGTCGAGGATCACGACCGGGGGGTCGCGCAGGACGGCCCGGGCCAGCGCGATGCGCTGGCGCTGCCCGCCGGACAGTGCGGCACCGCGTTCGCCGACCGGAGTGTCGTAGCCGTGGGGCAGTGCGTCGATGAAGTCGTGCGCCCCTGCGGTGCGGGCGGCGGCGGCGAGCTGCTCGTCGGTGGCGTCGAACGTGCCGTAGCGGATGTTCTCCGCGATCGTGGCGTCGAACAGGAACGGCTCCTGGGAGACGTAGCCGATCGTGCGGCGCAGATCGGGCAGTGCGAGGGTGCGGACGTCCGCGCCGTCGAGCAGTACCCCGCCCTGGCTGGGGTGGCGGAACCGCATCAGCAGTTTGGCGATGGTGGTCTTGCCCGCGCCGGTCGTGCCGACGATGCCGATGGTCTGGCCGGCGCCGACGGTCAGGGAGGTGCCGCGCAGCGCCGGGGGGCGTCCCGGGTAGGCGAACGCGACCTTCCGCAGCTCGATCTTCCCCTTGACCTGCTGTGCGGGCAGTGGGCGGCCTCCGTCGGCGGCGCGCTCCTGCGGCAGGTCGTGCAGGTACTGCACGCGGTCCAGGGCCGTGAGGGTGCGCTGGTACTGGTCGGTGACGCTGCCGAGGCGGTTCAGCTTCGCGAGGGCGTTGCCCGGCATTTCGATCAGCGGGCCGAACGCCACGCCGGACAGCGTGCCCGACAGCACGGCCTTGCCTCCCAGCAGGAGGGTTCCGACCAGCGCCGAGCAGGCGGACAGCCGCAGGACCTGGGTGCGGGCCGCCGCGCTGCGGTCGGTGCACCGGTTGAGCTCGCGGTAGTCACGGCTCAGCTCGGCGACGCGCCCCCGCTCGTGGTCCTCGGCGCAGGCGGCCTTGATGGTGGTGTGGGCCTGGAGGTTCTCGGCCATGCGGCCGTTCAGCCGGGCGCGCCGCTCGCCGGAGGCACCGTGGTCGGCGATCGCGCGCTTGTGGAACCGGAAGGACAGCCAGGTGACGAGCGGGACCGGGGCGAAGGCGACCCAGGCGATCTTCGGGGCGAGCAGCAGGTAGACGGGGACGAGCAACGCGAAACTGGTCGCGAGCTGGACGACCTCGTGCAGGTTGGTGCTGACGAAGGAGCCCATCTGGCCGATGTCCTCGGTCAGCACCGAGGTGATCCGGCTGGTGCGCTCGTTCTCCAGATCGGCCGGCGCCAGGCGCTGTACGTGATCGTAGGTGCGCGTGCGCCAGTCGTCCTCCACGGCCTGCCCCAGCCGTCGCCAGCTGACGTCGGCCTGGTAGCCCAGGGCGGCCATGGCGGCGCAGGCCAGCCCGGCGGCGCCGGCGAGGGCCGACAGCTGGGCCGCGGTGCTCGCCAAGCCCCACTGCGCCAGGGTCGTGCTTCCGCCCCGGGCCAGGACCAGGATGATCGAGGGGACCAGGGCGTACATCGCCATCTCCGCGAACTGGGCCAGTACGGAGAGGAACGTCGCCGCGCGGAGCTGCCGCTTGTGCTTGCCGATGATGCGCCGCAGCGGACGCTCACGCGCCGGTGCGCCCTCCGGTCGTGGTGCGCGGTCGAACTGCCGCCATGCCCGTCTGACCACGATCGCCGTCGCCGTGGCGGCCAGTCCCAGGCTGACCACGGGGTGGGCGAGCAGCTTCAGCCCGGCCGTGGCGAAGGCTGCGACGCTGGCGACGGTCGCGAGGGCGGCGCCCTTGGTCACGACCGTGGAGGGGACGCGGCGCCGGGCCGGCGCTGCGCGTCCGTCCGGCCCCGGCCGGCCCGCCGTGCCGTCGTGTGAGGAGCCGCGGGCGGCGTGCGCCTCGGCCCGCATCAGGCCGCGGGCGACGGCCACGTGCACGCGCAGGGCGATGTGCCGGGCGGCGATGCCGGGGTCGTGCACCACCAGCAGCCGGCCGGTGACCGGGTTCACCTGTGCTCCGGTGATCCCGTCGTCCGCGGCGAGGAGGTCTTCGATCAGGCGGGCGAGGGAGGGCCTGCCCGTGACCTCCGGGAAGTCCCAGCGCTGTCTGCCGGGGATCACTGATCGGGCGCGGAGCATTCCCCGGACGTCGGGAGGGCGTGGCGTGGCCGTGGCGGCGGGGGCGGCGATGGGCAGGGGTGCCAGCAGGGACATGGCGGCGGTCACCGGTTTTCGGAGGGGAGGGGGCGCAGCGGCGCCGAGCGGTGGTCGAGACGGCTCATCGGCAGGTGGGGGGAGCGTGCGACCGCGGCCAGCAGCCGCACCCAGCGGGCGAAGAGGTCGCTGATCGTCCGCCGGTCGAACAGGTCGGTGTTGAAGCGGAACAGGCCGTCCATGCCGGCCGGGCTCCCGTCCGCCCCTTCTCGTTCGGTCAGGCCGATGCAGAGCGGGTCATGGGCCGTTCCGGTCCCCACGTCGACTTCGCTCACGTGCAGTCCGGGCGGGTCGAAGTGGCCCTGGGGGGTGTTCTGCAGGATGAGCATGACGTGGTAGAGGGCGCCGGGGGCGCCGAGCGCCTCCGCCAGCTGGAGGAAGTGCAGGTCCTGGTGGGCGTAGGCGCCGAGGGCGGTCTCGCGGACCTGTTCCAGGAGCTCGCCGAAGGCGGGGTCGCCGGAGGTGTCCGTCCGCAGCACCAGGAGGTTGGCGACGAAGCCCACGAGGTCGTCGAGGGCCTGGTCGGTGCGTCCGGCGACGGGGATGCCGACGACGATGTCGGTACCGGCGCCCAGCTCGGTGAACACGGCGGCGAGGGCGGCGTGCAGCACCATGAACATGCTGGTCCCGGTGGTGCGGGCCAGTTCGGCCAGCTGCGCGTGCAACGCGGCGTCGATGCTCACCCTGATGTGGTCGCCGCAGTGGGAGACGGCGGAGCAACCGGACCGGCCGTAGGGGAGCCGGAGTTCCTCGGGGGCGCCGGTGAGGCTCTTGGTCCAGTACGCGAGTTGGCGGGCGGCGAGGCTGTCGGGGTCGGCGGGGTCGCCGAGCAGCTGCCGCTGCCACAGCGCGTAGTCGGCGTACTGGACGGCCGGCGCCTGCCAGGACGGCTGCCCGCCCCCGCACCGGGCGGTGTACGCGGTGGC
>NZ_JBVHVT010000053.1:19472-60218 GCF_055564695.1 Streptomyces sp. NPDC029014 | reverse complement strand
TCCGGGGCGCCGGTCGAGACGAGCGGGCATCCGGAGGGCATCGCGTGCGTGATGTTCACCTCCGGGTCCACGGGTACTCCGAAGGGTGTTGCGGCTTCCCACCGGGCCCTGTCGTCTACGTTCCTGGGGCCGGACTACCTGCACTTCGGGCCGCAGCAGAGCTACCTGCAGTGCTCGCCGATCTCGTGGGACGCGTTCGCGCTGGAGGTGTTCGGGCCGCTGCTACACGGCGGTACGTGCGTGCTGCAGCCGGGGCAGCACACGGATCCGCACCAGATCGCCGAGCTGGTCGAGGAGCACGGGATCACGACGCTGCAGATGTCGGCGAGCCTGTTCAACCACATGCTCGACGAACACCCGCAGGTGTTCGGCACCGTCCGCGAAGCCATGACCGCCGGCGAAGCGGCCTCGCCCACGCACACCAGCAGGGTGCTGTCCGCCCACCCCGACCTGCACCTGGTCAACGGTTACGGCCCGGCCGAGAGCATGGGGTTCACCACCACGTACGCGCTGACCGCTGCGGCTCCGGGGGTGAGTGTGCCCGTCGGGCGGCCGGTGGCGGGCAAGCACGCGTACGTGCTCGGGCCGAACCTCGAACTGCTGCCCCCGAACACCCCCGGCGAGCTGTACCTGGCCGGGCACGGCCTGGCGCACGGGTACATCGGTCGCCCGGCCCTCACCGCGGAACGTTTCACGGCGAACCCGTACGGTCCGGCCGGCAGCCGCATGTACCGCACCGGTGACCTGGCCCGCTGGAACCGCGACGGCCACCTCGAATACCTCGGCCGCGCCGACCAGCAGCTCAAACTCCGCGGCTTCCGCATCGAACCCGGCGAGATCGAGACCGTACTCCTCGCCGACCCGTCCGTCGCCCAGGCCGCGGTGGCCGTCCGCGAGGACCGGCCCGGGGACAAGCGGCTCGTCGCCTACCTCGTCCCCGCCGCCGGCCGATCCATCGACACGGAGCACGTGCGCCGCCACGCCGCGGCGTCCCTCCCCGAATACATGCTGCCGTCCGCCTACGTCGCACTGGATGCGCTGCCCCTCACCACCAACGGCAAGCTCGACCGCCGGGCGCTGCCCCGGCCGGACTTCGACCACCACCCCACCACCGGCCGCGCGCCCCGCAACCCGGCCGAGGAAATCCTCTGCAGCCTCTACGCGGACACCCTCCACCTGCCCGCCGCGACCATCGACGACAACTTCTTCCACCGCGGCGGCCACTCCCTCCTCGCCACCCGGCTGATCGGCCGGATCCGCAGCATCTGGGACACGAAGCTGACCATCCGGGACCTCTTCCAGTACCCGACGCCCGCACTGCTCGCCGAGCACATCGCCCTCGGCTCGGGCGGCAACGCCAACCCGCTCGACGCCGTCCTGCCCATCCGGGCGGCGGCAGCGGGCCCGGCAGGCGCCGCACCGCTGTTCTGCATCCACCCCGTCTCCGGCATCAGCTGGGGTTACGCCGGCCTGCTCCGCCACATCGGCGAGGACAGGCCGATCATCGGACTGCAGGCGCGGCTCCTGACCGAGCCGCACCGCCGGCCCGCCTCCGTGCCGGAGATGGCGGACGACTACCTCGCGTCGATCCGCACCGTCCAGCCGCACGGCCCGTACCACCTGCTGGGCTGGTCCTTCGGCGGCATCGTCGCCCACGAGGTCGCCGCGCGGCTGGAGCAGCTCGGCGAGGAGGTGGCCCTCCTCGCCCTGCTCGACGCCTACCCCCTGCCCGACGGCTTCGAGCCGCGGCCCACGACCGGAGCGGACGTCCTCCACGGCCTGCTGGGCGAAGCGGCCGCCGACACGCCCCTGCGGTGCGCCGACGGCCCGCCGGACGTCCGGGAGATCGCCCGGCTCGTGCACGGCCGGGCCCCGGGGCTGGGCGAGCTCGACGGACCCCAGGCCGCCGCGGTCGTCGAAGCGACGGTCGCCAACCTGGACATCCGCCTGCGCCACGTCCCGCAACGGCCGTTCGGAGGGGACGTGGTCTTCTTCAACGCCACCGGCACACCCGCACCGCTCGGCGCAGCGGCGGCCTGGGCCCCGTACGTCCACGGCCGGATCGAAGAGGTCGACGTCGACTGCAAGCACGCCGAGATGACCGACCCCGGCCCGCTGCGCGCCATCGGCGCCGTACTGGACCGGCGGCTGCGACCCGCCCGGCGCTAGCACCGGGCCGTGACCGGACGGTCCACCGTCCCCGCGCGGCCCGGACCCGCGCGGGGACTGCCCGCAAACTGCCGCCCGGGCCACCGGGCGGCGCCGGACGCCTCTCCTAACGTGAACGTGTCCGAACGGCCGGCCGGCACCCAAGCAGCGGTCCGGCCCCCAGAGGAAGCAAGGGACATGGTGGATCATTCCGGCTGGCGCCTCGGCATCGCGTCGTCTCCCATACACCACGGCGAGATCCTGCAGGGCGTCTTCCCGCACGAGGGCGGCCTCATCAGAGGGCTGGTGACGCTCCCCTGCACCCTCTACAAGGCGCACGCGACTTTCATGCCCGCGCCCGGCGCCGAACTGACGGTCTCCCCCGCCTGGAAGACCAAGGCCCTGCGCGCGGCCGAACTCACCATCGCCGCCCTGGACCCGGCCGGCGGCCGTCCCGTGGGCGGGCACCTCGAACTCTCCAGCGACGTACCGCTGTGCCGCGGATTCGGCTCCTCGACCAGCGACGTCCTGGCAGCCATCTGGGCGGTCAAGGACGCCTTCACCGGCTCGCTCCCGCCCGAGGAGGTGGCCCGGCTCGCCGTACAGGCCGAACTGGCCTCCGACTCGCTGATGTTCGAGGAGAGCTCGGTGCTGTTCGCGCAGCGCGAGGGCCAGGTCATCGAGGACTTCGGCTACCGCATGCCACCGCTGCGCGTCCTCGGCTTCGGCTCCCGGCCGCACGGCAACGGGCAGGGCGTCGACACCCTCGCCTTCCCGCCGGCCCGCTACGACGACGCCGAGACCAGGAGCTTCGCCGAACTCCAGGCCCAGCTCCGGGAAGCCATCCAGACCAAGGACGTGGCCCTCGTCGGCGCCGTGGCCACCGCCAGCACCGAGATCAACCAGCGGCACCTGCCGATACCCGGACTCGACCGGATCCGGCAGATCGTCCGCGAGACCGGCGCCGTGGGCGTCCAGGCGGCCCACAGCGGAGACATCGCCGGAATCCTCTTCGACCGCGACGACCCCGACGTCGGGGCGCGCACCGAACACGCACAAGACCTCCTGCACGGCACGGGCATCCACGAACAGTGGATCTTCACGACGGGTGACTGACCAACATGACGACGACCATGGTCGCGGGTGCCTCGAAGCTGCACTCGTCTGTAGTGGAAGCCACCGAGCTCCCGCGCATCATCCAACTGACCGACAACCTCTACGGGGCCGCCTTCAGCCTGATGAAGCTGCTGCCCGCCCGCTACATCCTCGACCGGGCCGAGGCCGCCGGCACCCTCACGCCCGGCACCCCGGTCATCGAGACCTCTTCCGGCACCTTCGCCCTCGGCCTCGCCATGGTGTGCCGGCTGCGCGGCTACCCGCTCACCATCGTCGGCGACTCGGCGATCGACCGCGAGCTGTACACCCGGCTGACGATGCTCGGCGCGACCGTCGAGATCGTCGAGGACACCGGGCAGCCCGGCGGCATCCAGGGCGCCCGCCTCGCCCGGGTGGAGGAACTGCGCAGGCTCCGACCGGACAGCTTCGTACCGGGCCAGTACGACAACCCCGACAACCCGGCCGCGTACGGCACCGTCGCCGACCTGATCGGCACGACCGTCGGCCCCGTCGACTGCCTCGTCGGCCCCGTCGGCTCCGGCGGCTCCACCGGGGGCCTGGCGGCGGCCCTGCGGATGTCCGACCCCGCCCTCCACCTCGTCGGAGTCGACACCCACGGCTCGATCATCTTCGGCACCCCGGACCGCTCCCGCATGCTGCGCGGCCTCGGCAGCAGCATCCACCCCGGCAACGTGCGCCACACCGCCTACGACGAGGTGCACTGGGTCACCGCACCCGAGGCGTTCCACGCCACGCACGACCTGTTCCGCACGCACGGCCTGTTCATGGGCCCCACGAGCGGCGCCTCCTTCCAGGTCGCCGCCTGGTGGGCGCAGCACAACCCGAACAGCAAGGTCGTGATGGTGCTCCCCGACGAGGGCTACCGCTACCAGTCCACCGTCTACAGCGAGACCTGGCTGCGCGAGCAGGGCATCACACCGGCCGCCAACCCCGCCGGCCCCGTCCTCGTCGACCACCCCCTGGACGCGGCGCCGGCCTGGTCCCGGCTGCTGTGGGCCCGGCGCCGCTTCGACGACGTGATGGTCCCCGGAGCGGGCGCATGACCGGCCGGCAGCTGCTCCTGATCGAGTCCAACACCACCGGTACGGGACGCCAGTTCGCGCAGCGCGCCGCCGAGGCCGGCCTCCGGCCGGTCCTGCTCGCCGCTGACCCCGGACGCTACCCGTACGCCGCCGCGGACGGGCTGCCCACCGTCACCGTGGACACCGCCGACCCCGCCGCCCTGTGGCGGGCGGTCCGCGAACTGGCCCGGACCGCCCCCGTCGCCGGGGTACTGTCCAGCTCCGAGTACTTCGTCGCCACCGCCGCCGAGGTCGCGGCCCGGCTCGGCCTGCCGGGACCGTCCGCCGAAGCGGTGCGTGCCTGCCGCGACAAGGCGCGCCAGCGCCGGCTCCTCGACGACGCCGGGGTGCCCGTGCCCGGCTACAAGGACGTCGGCGGGGTGCAGCAGGCGGTGGCCGTCGCCTCCGTCCTCGGACTGCCCGTGGTCGTCAAGCCGGTGCAGGGCTCCGGCAGCCTGGGCGTACGGCTGTGCACCACCCTCCGGCAGGTCGCCGCCCACGCCGGCGAGCTGCTCGCCGCCGGCGTGAACGAGCGGGGGCTCGCCGCCCCGTCCCGGATCCTCGTCGAGTCCTACCTGTCGGGCCGGGAGTTCTCGGTCGAGGTGGTCGGGCGCCGGGCCGTCGCGGTGGTCGCCAAGCACGTCGGCCCGCCGCCGGTGTTCGTCGAGACCGGCCACGACCTGCCCGCCGCCCTGCCGGCCGAGCAGCACGCGGCCCTGACCGCGTGCGCGGAGCACGCCGTACGGGCGCTCGGCCTCGGCTGGGGCGCGGCCCACGTGGAGCTGCGGCTGGACGGCGGCACGCCCCGGGTGATCGAGGTCAACCCGCGGCTGGCCGGCGGCCTGATCCCCGAGCTGGTGCGGCACGCCTACGGCATCGACCTGGTCGCCGCCCAGGTGCGGGCGGCCGTCGGCGAGCCGGTCGAACCGGAACGGTCCCGGGAGGCGGGCGCGTCCATCCGTTTCCTGACCGCCGAAGCCGACGGGGTCCTCGGCACCGCGGAGGCCACCGGCACCGCCGTGTCCCGGGCGCGCGCGATACCGGGGGTCGTGGACGCCGCCCTGTACCGGGCTCCGGGCAGCGCCGTCGCCCCGGCCGAGGACTTCCGCGGACGCCTGGGCCACGTCATCACCACCGCACCCGACGCCGACCGCTCGGCGGCGCTCGCCGACGAGGCGCTGGACCGGCTGGCAACGGCCCTGCTGCCCGCCCCGGGCGCAGCGTGCGGCGAACCGTCGATCCTCAAGGAGGCCGCATGAGCACCACGGCTCCCGCCCCGCCCGCGGCGCCCACGCCGCCCGCCCCGACCACGGGTCCCGCCGCCACCGGGGCGGCAGCCGGCTCCGCCGGAGCGGACACCGGCCGCCTGCGCACCACCCTCCACGACGAGGCGCACCGCATCGTCTACGACCAGTACCTCCCGGACACCGGCCCGGACGGCCTCGGCCAGGAGCTGCACCTGATCAGCGAGGTGGACCGGGCCCACCTCGTCATGCTCGCCGAACGCGGCATCGTCGACACCGGCCGCACCGCCGCCCTGCTGCGCACCATCACCGCCCTGCGCGCCGACGACTTCGCGGCCCTGCGCGGCATGCCCATGCCGCGCGGCGTGTACCTGGCGTACGAGGGCCGGCTCGTGGAACTGCTCGGCGAGCGGGTCGGCGGCGTCCTGCACACCGGACGGTCCCGCAACGACCTCAACGCGACGACCGTACGCCTCAAAGCGCGCGCACCCTACGGCGAACTCCTCGACGGGACCGCCGCCCTGGCCCGCACCCTCCTCGACCGGGCCGCCGCCCACCGCGGGGTCACCATGCCCGCGTACACCCACGGACAGCCCGCCGTGCCCATCACCTACGGGCACTACCTGGCCGGAGTGGCCACCGCCGTACTGCGCGCCCTCGACGGGCTGCTCGACGCGGGCCGGGAACTCGACGTCAACCCCCTCGGCGCCGGAGCCGTCGGCGGGACCTCCGTCGCCATCGCCCCCGAGCGCACCGCCGAGCTGCTCGGCTTCACCGGCACGGCCCCGAACTCCGTCGACGCGGTCGCCTCCCGCGACTTCGTGCTGCGCCTGCTCGCCGCCTGCTCCGTCCTCGGCGTGACGACGGCCCGGGCCGCCCGGGACCTCGGCTGGTGGACCTCGGAGGAGTTCGGCCTGCTGCGGATGGCCGACGACCTGGTCGGCTCCAGCTCGATGATGCCCCAGAAACGCAACCCCTTCCTGCTGGAGCACATCCAGGGCCGGTCGACCGCCGCCGCGGGCGGCTTCACCGCCGCCGCGGCGGCGATGGGCACCGCCGGATTCACCAACGCCATCGCCGTCGGCGGCGAGGCCGTACGCCACCTCTGGCCCGGCCTGCGCGGCACGGCCGACGCGGTCACCCTGCTGCGGCTGGTGGTGGGCGGCGCGGAGCCGGAGCCCGAGCGCATGGCGCAGCGGGCCGTGGACGGCTTCACCACGGCGACGTACCTCGCGGAACGCCTCGTCATGGACGGCATGCCGTTCCGGGAGGCCCACCACCTGGTGGGCGAGACCGTACTCGGCGCCCTGGAGCAGGGCGTCTCCCTGACCGAGGCCGGTCGGGCCCGCCCCGAGGTCGCGGCCCTCGCGCCGACCGGGCCGGAAGCCGCCGCCTCCTGGCTGGACCCCGCCGACGTCGCCGCCGCCTGCGTCCACGGCGCCGGCCCCGGCGCGGCCTCGGCCGAGGCCGCCCTCGACCGGCTCGGCGCCGAACTGGACCGGCTGCAGGCCGAGGTGACCGCACGACGGGAGCGTTGGACGCGCGCCGCCGAGCAGCTCACCGCGACGGTGCAGGGGATCGTGGAGTCCGCATGAACGCAGGCCGGAGCGCCCTGGTGCGCCAACACGACTTCGGGCTGCTGTGGTTCGGGGAGACCGTCAGCAGGTTCGGCAGCAGCATCTCCGCCGTCGCCATGCCGCTGGTCGCCGTGGTGACCCTGCAGGCCGGCACGATGTGGGTGAGCGTGCTCGCCGCCGCGGCCTGGCTGCCCTGGCTGCTGTTCGGGCTGTCGGCCGGAGCCTGGGTGGACCGGGTACGCCGCCGCCCGCTGATGATCGCCTGCAACCTGGGCTCGCTCGTCCTGCTCGCCTCCGTCCCCGTCGCCGCCTGGCTCGACGCCCTCACCCTGGCGCACCTGCTCGCCGTGGCGCTGCTGACCGGCTGCGCGAGCGTCCTGTTCTCCATCGCCTACCGGGTCTACCTGCCGTCGGTGGTGGCCAAGGAGGACCTGCCGGAAGCGAACGCGAAACTCCAGGGCAGCGAGTCCGTGGCGCAGCTCGGCGGCCAGGGCGTCGGCGGTCTGCTGGCCCAGGCCTTCGGCGCCGTGACCGGGCTGCTGGCCAACGGCGCCACCTTCCTCGTGTCCACGCTCTGCCTGATCGCGATCCGGGACCGCGAACCCCACCCCGGGAAGCCTGCGGCGCCCACCCGGCTGCGCCAGGAGATCCGGGAAGGCCTGCACCACACCCTGCGCGACCCCTACCTGCGCCTGCTCACCGCGTACGGGGCGGTCACCAACCTGCTGCTGACCGGCTGCCACGCCATCCTCACCGTCTTCCTCGTCCGCGAACTGGGCGTCGGCGAGGGCGCGGTGGGCTGGCTGCTCGCCTCGGGCGGCGTCGGCGGACTCCTCGGAGCCCTCGTCGCCACCCCGACCGCCCGCCGCTTCGGCAGCGCACGCGGCATGCTGCTGTGCAAACTCGTCACCGCCCCGCTGGGACTGCTGATCCCGCTGGCCGGCGAAGGGTGGCGGGTGACGCTCCTCGCCCTGGGCCTGGCCGGGCTGTCGGTGGGCGTGGTCTGCGGCAGCGTCATCCAGGGCGCGTTCCGTCAGGCGTACTGCCCGCCCGAACTGCTCGGCCGCATCACGGCGAGCCACTCCGTCGCCAACTACGGCTCGGTACCGGTCGGCGCACTCCTCGGCGGGGTCCTCGGCACCGCCATCGGGCTCCGCCCGACCCTGTGGCTGCTCACCGCGGGGCTCGCCGTCAGCAGCCTGATGCTGGTCGTACGCCCCTTGGGCGGCCGCCGCGACCTGCCGACGGCGCCGCCGACGGGGAGCGCGGGCGGAACGGACGGGCCGGTGGACGAACCGGTCAGGGCGTCGGATGCGCCGTCGGGAACGGCGTCGGATGCGGCCTCGGGAACCGCGTCGGAGGCGGCGTCCGGAACGGCGTCCGGAACGGCGTCAGGAACAGCGGCGGGACGGGCGGCGCGGACCGCGTACGCGGCGGAGGACCGCGACATGTGACGGGGCCTCCCGCGAGGGAGCCGAGCACCACCGAGACAAAGGTCGGAAGCACCAGTGGACATCAAGGCGCAGGCTGAACGGCGTGACCGACCCGCACCCGGGTCCCCCGACCTGTGGCTGCTGCGGTTGTCCGACACCCCGGACTCCTTCGCGGACCCGGCCACCCTGGACCCCGCCGAACGCGAGCGGGCCGCGGCCCTCGCCCGGCCCGCCGACCGCATCCGCTTCACCGCGGCCCACGTCGCGCTGCGCGCCGTACTGGGCTCGTACCTGGCGGTCCCACCGGCGGACGTCCGCTACGTGCGCGAGGAATGCCCCTGCTGCGGCGGCCCGCACGGCCGCCCGGCCCTCGACGGCTTCCTCGGCGACCTCCACTTCTCGCTGTCCCACCGGAGCGACCTGGTGCTGATCGGCGTGGCCCGCGCCCCGATCGGCGTGGACGTGGAACTGGTGTCCGACGCCGCGGAGAGCGACGAACTCGCCCTGATGCTCCACCCCGACGAGCAGCAGGAGGCCCGGCGGCTGGACCCGGTCCGGCGTCCGCGCGCCATCGCCCGCCTGTGGACCCGCAAGGAGGCCTACCTCAAGGGACTCGGCACCGGCCTCGGCCGCGACCCGGCCACGGACTACATCGGCCTGGACCTCGCGGGCGACCGCCGGTCCCGCGGCGACTGGCACTTCGTGGACGTCCCGGTGGACCGCGGCTACGTGGCCTCGGCGGCCGTCCGCGAACCCCTGTCCGCCGGCCCCCTGCCCCTGCACCGTCTGACCCGCGCGTAGCCGACCGGCTGCGCGCGGGCCCGGTGTCAGTCCTCGACTGCCTGGTGGAGCGTGGTCCAGAAGTCGTGGATGAGCTGCGCCGGAGCCGGTACGGACAGGCCGACCTGGGTGAGCAGGATGCCGGTGAGCCCCGTGTCCGGGTCGGCGTACGCCGAGGTGCCGGTGCCGCCGTCCCAGCCGAACTGGCCGAGGGGCGCGTAGTCGCCGCGGTACGTGCGCACCGCCATCCCGAAGCCCCAGCCGCCCTGCTGACCCTGGCCGAACGACACGTGGACACTGTTGCGGGCCAGGGCGGACCGGACGCTCTCCTGCTCGGGCGTGAGCCGGTTGGTGGTCATCAGCTCGACGGCGGGCCGGGACAGGATCCGCTCGCTCCCGTGCGTCCCGCGGTTCAGCAGCATCCGGAAGTAGGCGTGGTAGTCGTCCACGGTGGAGACCACCCCGCCGCCCCCGGCCTGGAACGCCGGGGGCGCGCTGTACCTCCCGCCGGCCGCCTCGTCCCACACCGTGAACGCGCCGGTCTGCGGATCGGGAGCGTAGCTGGGCGGCAGCCGGTCGATCTTGTCGGCGGGCACGTGGAAACCGGTGTCCGCCATCCCCAGCGGGTCGAGGACGCGTTCGCGCAGGAAGCTCTCGTACGAGCGGCCCGTGACCCTCGCGACCAGCACGCCGACGAGGTCGGAGCCGATGTGGTACTGCCACTGCTCGCCGGGCTGGTGCATCAGCGGGAGCGTGCCCAGGCGGCGCATCCACTCGTCCGGGTCGGGCAGCGGCCCTCCGTGGCCGGTGAGGCCGAGCTCGAACACGGCCCCCATGACCGGGGTGTTCATCGCCGTCAGGTCCATGCCGAGCCCCAACGTGCAGGTCAGCACATCCCGTACGGTGATGGGCCGGCGCGCCGGCACGGTGTCGTCCAGCGGTCCGTCGACCCGCTTCAGCACCTGCCGGTCGGCGAGTTCGGGCAGCCACGGATCCACCGGATCGTCCAGCCGCAGCCTGCACTCGTCGAGGAGGACCATCGCCGGCGCGATCCCGAGCGGTTTGGACGTCGAGGCCATCCGGAAGATCGTGTCCCGGCGCATCGGCGGGCCACCGTCGTGGCGCATGGTCCCGAGCGCTTCGACGTGCGTCTCGTCGCCCCGGCTGACGAGCGCGACGAGCCCGGGGATCTTCCCGGAGTCGACGTGCCGTGCCAGCACGTCGCGCCACTTGCGCAGCCCGGCCCGGGAGAAGCCGCCGTTGCCGTGTTCCATCACGCATCTCCTTGCGTACGGTGTTCCGTTCGTTCGGGAATCCCTGAACGCTCACGAAGCTATATTGCGTTCACAATTTCGTCAACAAGAAAGGAGGCCCTCTCGGCCGACTCTGCAAGGCTTATGAGGGCCCTTCGTTGCAATGATGGTGACGTCGAATGCAATACGTGGCGGGGCCTGCATTGCAATGGGCTATGTGTGAACGCTTACTGTGCAGCCGGTGCGCCCGCGCGACGCAGGCAAGATGGCCGCATCGCAGCAGGCGACCGAGGTGTTCGGGGCCGCGACCCCGGCCGGCGCCCGCTTCGGGGCCTCCGCCGAATTCCTGGTCCTCGTGAGCGGGACCCTGCGGCAGGTCACGGAGCAGTGGCAGCAGACCCGCGCCGCCCGGAGCACGGAGCGGGGGCAGTCACCGACGTCGCCGTAGGACGCCCGGACGCCCACGCGCCCGAGGGCCGCCGCCCCCTCAGCGGGGACGGCGGCCCTCGGGCGGCCTGCCGGGCGGATCACCGCCGTCGACGGCGTCCGCAGCTCACTTGTCGTCGTCGTTGGCGTCCTTGTCCGCGTCGGACGCTGCCTGCTCGGCCGCGTCCAGCTTCTGCTGCATCTCCGCCGCCTGCCCCGAGTCGGCTCCGCTCACCGACTGCCCGGCCGGCGCGGACTCCGCACCGCCCCCGCATCCGGTGAGGAGCAGCGCCGCTCCGGCGGCCAGCGCCGCGAGGGCCGCGGCGCCGCGGATCCGGGCGGTCACTTGTTCCCCTGGGCGGCGCACCAGGTGCTGACGGCCTTCAGGTCGGTCTGGCGCTTCTGCAGGGTCGCCGGCATGGCCTTGCGGGCGGTCAGGCGGTCGTTGAGGTAGGTGTACACCTCGGTGTGGCCGGCGGTCTTGGCCTCGGCGACGCGCTTTTCCAGCCGGGCGATCGACCCGACGACGGAGGCGTCGCCGTTGAGCCGGGTGAGGGCGGCGCTGACCCGGGCCTCGACCTTCGGCAGGCGCTTGCAGAGCGCCTTGGAGCCGTCGCCCTGCGGCGTGGACTTCGCCGACGGGGCGGCGGACGGAGCTCCGGCGTCGGCCTGCGCGGGCGAGGCGCCGAGCAGTGCGCCGGTCAGTACGACGGTGCCGAGCGCGGCAGCAGCGGTCCTGCGGTTGGTGAGCATGGCGGTTCCCCTTAGGTGTCGCTGTCGGTGCGAACGCGGCCGCCACGAACGGGCGGTCCGGCCAGGCAGGACCGTAGGGACCGTTCTTGTGGTTTCTTTGTGACCGGCCGCCGCCCGCGCTCGACCGGCTCGACGGCTCAGCCGCCCGACGACAACGACAGCCAGGCGCGCCGCGCCGGCACCCACGCGGCGGGTGAGTCCGGGACGGGCAGCGGAAGGCGTACGGAGAACCGCGCGCCGGTGCGACCGGTGCCGCCCGGGTCGTCGCCCGGCGCGTCCTCCACGGTGACGGTGCCGCCGTGCAGCGCGATCTGCTGCGCGACCAGCGTCAGCCCCAGCCCGGAGCCCGGACTGCCCGGTCGGTGGTGGAACCGCTGGAAGACCGCCTCCCGTTCGCAGGGCGGGACACCGGGGCCGGTGTCGTCGACGGTGAGGACGGCGCTGCCGTCCTCCGTGCGCAGCCGTACGGTGATCCGCGGCGGCTCCTGCGGCGGGTGGCCGTGGACGACGGCGTTGGCCAGCAGGTTGGCGAGCAGGATCCGCAGTCCCGCTTCCCACCCGAAGACCCGCAGATCGGCGGGGAGATCGGCGGTGAGCCGCGCCTCGGGGTGGCGGCGGGAGGCCTCGCCGACCGCCGAGTCGACCAGCTCGCACAGGTCGACCGGCCCGAACGAGGAGACGTCCACCAGGTCGCCCAGGGCCAGCATGCGCAGCGCCGTCAGGAGTTCGAGCAGCCGCGCGTGGTCGCCCTGCAGGTCGCGCACCACCTCCGCCCGCTCGTCGGCGGGCAGGTCGGGATGTGCGGCGAGGACGTCGAGGTCGGTCCGCATGCTCATCAGCGGCGTGCGCAGTTCGTGCGAGGCGGCCGAGGAGAAGGACCGGGCGGTGTCCAGTGCCTGCGCGGTCCTGGCCGCCTGTTCGTCGTAGCGGGCCAGCAGTGCGGCGATCGCCGCGGACAGCTCGTCCACCTCGGCCACGCCGACCGGCGCGGTCGCGAAGGCCGCCGCTCCCGCCGCCGGGTCGAGGGCGGCCGCCCGCCGGCTCAGCCGCCGTACGGACGCGGTGGCGCGGCCCGCCAGCCCGTACGCCACCAGCCCGGAGACGGGCGCCGCCAGTACGGCGACCAGCAGCACACGGCGGCGTACCGCCGCGAGCTGCGGGTCCGTCGCCGAGGCCGGGGCGAACAGCCACAGGGTGCCCGGCGCGGGCCCGGCCACCGGGACGCTGAGTACCCGCCAGGCGTGGCCCTTGGCCCGGACGGTGACCGGGCCGTCCGGGGTCCGCTCGGGCAGCTGCACCGCGTCGGCCGGCTGCGGCCCGCCCTCCAGCACCACCGACCCCTGCGCGTTCCGCACCCGGATCCCGGCGTCCATGACGCCGCCGAGGACCTTGCGCTGCTGGTTCTGCTCCGCCTTCGGCCGGTCGTTGCGGTCGGCGTTCAGCAGCGCCCTGACGTCCGGGAGCACCGCCGGGCCCCGCTCCTGCAGCCGGGCGTCCTGCTGCTGGCGCAGGTCCCGCTGGACCAGGCCGAGCAGCAGCAGACCCGCGGCGAGCACGAGCACCGGTACGACCACGGTCACCGAGACCGCGACCCGGGTGGCGAGCTTCATGCGCCCCTCCGGCGGTCATCGGCGGTGGCGGTGGCGGTGGAGGCGGCCGTGGCGTCGGTGTCGGCGTCGACGCGCAGGACGAAGCCCACCCCGCGCACCGTGTGGATCAGGCGCGGCCGCCCGCCCTCCTCCAACTTCCGGCGCAGGTAGCTGACGAACGTGTCGACGGCGTCGGTCCGCACCTCGAAGTCGTAGCCCCACACCCGGTCGAGCAGCTGGTCGCGGGTGAGGACGATGCCGGCGTTGCGCACCAGCGTGGCCAGCAGCTCGAACTCCCGGCGCGTGAGGTGTACGGCGACCCCGTCACGGCTCACCTCGCGCGTCGCCGGGTCGACGACCAGCGGCCCGGCCCGTAGCGGCGCGTCCGGACCGGGCTCGGCGGGCCCCGCCGGCCGGCGGCGCAGCAGCGCCCGCAGGCGCAGCACCAGTTCCTCCAGCGCGAACGGCTTCACCAGGTAGTCGTCCGCCCCGGCCTGCAACCCGCCGACCCGGTCGGCGAGCTCGTCGAGGGCCGACAGCATCAGCACGGGCGTCTCGTCACCCTGCGCCCGCAGGACCCGGCACACCTCGATACCGCTCAGCCCGGGCATGGACACGTCCAGCACGAAGACGTCGGGGCTCCGCTCGGCGAGGGTGGCGAGCGCCCCGGCCCCGTCCGCGGCGAGCAGCACGCTGAACCCGCTCAACCGCAGCCCGCGCTCCAGCGAGCGCCTGATGGCGGCGTCATCGTCCGCCACCAGCACCACGCCCCCGGCACCCGCACCGCCGGCCATCCGCCCCACCCCGATCCCGATCCCGCTCCCGATCCCGCTCCCGATCCCGCTCCCGGACCCTGCCCGAGCCCGGAACACCGCGGCGACGGCATCGGTCCCGCGTCCCGGCCACGTCCCCGGGTGTCCAGGGAGGATACGAGACGATACGAGACGCGAGTCCGAGCACAGTTGCGGAGTTCGGTCCCTTCAGTACCTGCCCGGAGCGGGAGAGCGGCCATGACCTGCGCACCTTGACAGGGACTGAACAGAAGGGACCGTACGGGGCGGGCGCCGCCCCGGCGCCCCCGGAGGCCCCCGTCGGACGAAAGTGCGAGGCGCGCGCACCGTCTGGGAATCCCCGACGCCCGCTCCCACGGGGGCGGCAGCCGCCGAGTGGTCCGCGCCGCGGAGGGCGTACGGTGCGGGTGTGGCGATGGCGATGACAGCAGAGAACACGACACCACCCGGAACCGCGCTGCTGCTCGCGGCCGCCCCGGCCGGCAAGGGCCGGCTCATCGACGCCACCAGCGTGCTGCCCACCCTCGCCGCCGTGCCGACCGGCACCCTGACCCGCACCGCGGCCGCCGGGACCATCGTCGAGCTGGCCGACCCGACCGACCAGCAGACCGTCCTCACCCGCATCCGAGCCGCAGCCGCCGCACCCGGCCACCTCACCGTCTGCCTGGCCGGTCAGCTCCACCTCGACGCCCGACAGCGCCTGCTCCACGTCGCCCTGGCCCGGACGACACCGGCCGCCCTGCGCTACACCGCCCTGCCCTGGCATTGGCTGGTGGGGGAGTTGAAGCCGCGCCGCCCCGGCACGACGACCGTGCTCGTGGACCTCGTCGCCGCCCCCGACGCCTGGCAGCAGATCCGTGCGTACGGCCTCGCCCTCGGCGTCGGCACCACCCTGTACGGCCGTGTCTCCCCGCCCCCGCCCCGCCACCGCGTCGCGGAACCGGCCTATCTGAAGGCCGTCGCCGGCACCTGGCGCAGCGGCCTGAACCCGCCGCTCGCGGAACTCCACGCCGAGGCCGCAGCCCGGGCGGGCGCCGACGGCTCGCTGTTCCTCGCCGTGGACGCCACACCGGCACCCCCTGCCACGGTCGACGAGGACCCGCTGCCGGCCGTCCTCGCCGCCGCCCACGCCGGGCAGCACGAGCGGGCCGAGAGCCTCGCCGCCACCTGGGAGGCCCGGGCCGTGCGCATCCACGGCCCGGGCTCCGCCCAGGCCGTGCACTGGCTGGAGGTACGGGCCGACCTCGCGCACCTCGCCGGCGACGCCGCGCGCAGCTGCGCCTTGTGGATGGCGGCCGCCGACGCCCGCCTCGCCCGCAACCACGCGCCGGACGACGCGACCGTCGAAGGGGCCGTGGACCGTGCCCACCACCAGTGGCAGGAAGTCCGGGACCCGCAGCGGGCCCGGGAGCTCGGCGCGCGCCTGGTCGCGCTGCGCGCCCGCGTTCCCGGCCGGCGCCGGGGCGCCGTGGAAGCGGTCCGGCGCCGCATGGAGCTGCTGCGGCACGGCACGCCCGAGGCGCTGGCGTAGTACGGGACGGGTGTCAGGGCGCCCCTCCCCGGGGCAGGCCGGTCACAGCACTAGCGCATCTCCCGTTCCAGGAAGGCGCGGAAGGTGCCCGGCGGTCGGCCGGTGAGGCGCTGGACGGTGTCGGTGACGCGGTCCTCCGCCCCCTCGGCGATGGCCCGGTCCATGCCGGCCAGCATGGCGGCGAACTCCACCGGCAGGACGGCCGCGAGGCGGTCGCGCATCTGCTCGTACGACAGCCGGCGGTGGACCACGGGCCGGCCGGTTACCTCGGTGACGGCCGCGGCCACGTCGTCGTAGCCGAGCGCCTGCGGCCCGGTGAGGACGAGGTCGGTGTTCGGGGCCTGCGCGTCGGTCAGGGCGCACACCGCGCCGGCCGCGATGTCCTCGGCGTCGACGAAGCCGACCCGGCCGCTCCCGGTGGCGGTCAGGACGACGCCGTCCTCGCGGATGCTGACGGCGTGCGCGTGCGCGCCGGTGAAGTTCTGCATGAACCACGACGGCCGCAGCACCGCCCACTCGTCGAACAGGTCGGGCAGCGCCCGGTGCACCGCCCCCACCCCCGGGCCGCCCGCGGGGACGGCCGAGGAGCTCAGCAGCACCGCGCGGCGCACCCCGGCAGCGGTACGGGCCCGGTGGAGGAACGGCATCATGACGGCCGCGGGGTCGGGGTCGCCGACGGGCGGTACGAGGTAGACGCGGTCGACCCCGTCGAGGGCCGCGGCGTGCGTGGCGGGGTCGTACCAGTCGAACGTGACCGGCTCGGCGCCGGGGACCGGGGCGGCGCGCCGGCTGGCGGCCCTGACGCGGTGGCCGGCGGCCGTCAGCTGCGCGGCGGCGCGGCCGCCGGTGGTGCCGGTGGCGCCGATGACCAGGGTGGTGCCGGCGCGGAGGGGGGTGCTGGTCATCGGGTGCTCCCCGTGAGGAAGTCGGTGCCGGTTTCGAGGACGGCGAGCGGGTTCCAGTAGTCGCGGTAGGAGGTGATGCGCCCGTCGCGGACGGTCACGACGGCGATGTAGGTCATGTCGAACGGGGCGTCGGTCGCCACCAGGCGGCCGACCCCGCGCATCTCGACCACGATGGTCTCCGGCTCGGTGGTCCGGTGGATCCGCACGGCGGGGAAGTCGTGCAGGTCGATGTGGGCGGGGTAGTCGCGCATGTAGGCGGCGACGGCCGCCTTGCCCTCCAGGCGCGCGGGCCAGCCCTCGGGGGCGAACGGGAACTCCATGAGGCCGTCCTCGGCCCACAGGGCGACCCACCCGGGAACGTCCTTGTCGAGCAGCAGCCGCAGGCTGTGGCGGAACAGATCCGCCGGAGAAGTCGGTGCGGACACGGGTATCCTCCCCTTCGTAGAATACGGACCCTGGGTCCGGTTTTGACGATACGGACCGGGGGTCCGCTTTGCAAACGGAGGAGCACCATGCCCGAACCCAGGGCCCGCAAGGACGCCGCCCGCAACAGGGAGGCCGTCCTCGCGGCCGCCGACGCCCTCTTCGCCCGCCGCGAGAGCCCCGAGGACGTCACCATGGCCGACGTCGCGGCAGCGGCAGGCGTCGGCAAGGGGACGCTCTTCCGCGCCTTCGGCGATCGCGCCGGGCTGCTCCGCGCGCTGTACGCGGCACGGCTCGAACCGCTCAGGGAGGCCGCCGAAGCCGGCCCGCCGCCGCTCGGCCCGGCCGCCCCGCCGCAGGAGCGGGTCCCGGCCCTGCTCGACGCCCTCCTGTGCTTCAAGCTCGACAACCGGCGCCTCACGCTGGCCCTGGAGGGGAGCGGCAGCACCAGCCCGTACCGGGCGGAGCACTACGAGCAGTGGCACGACCTGCTCCGCGCCGTGCTGGAGCAGGTCCCCGGCCTGACCGACGGCGACTTCACCGCCCACGCACTGCTCGCGGCCACCCGCGCCGACCTCGTCGAGCACCTGGCCGGACAGGAGGGCGTAGCGAGGGAGCGCATGCGGGCACAGCTGGCGGACTTCACCACCAGGGTCCTCGCCGCCGGCGACGACAGGAGTTGACCCCGCGACGGGCCGGCCGGCCCGGCCGGCCCGCCCGCGTACGGGGCTGCCGGGTGTCGCCGCCCGGTTCGCGCGGCCCCCGGGTCCATCGTGGTGGGGTGGACGTGGAGCAGGTGGTCTCCGAGCTGTACGGGCTCCGGCCGGCGCAGTTCGTCGCGGCGCGCGACGCGTACGTCGCCCGGGCCCGGCGGGAGAAGGACACCGCAGGCGCCCGCCGCATCGGCAGCCTGCGGAAGCCGACCCTCGCCCTGTGGGCGGTGGGCCTCTTCGCCCGCGCCCGACCCGGCGAGGCGGAAGGGCTGCTGCGTCTGGGGGCCCGGCTGCGCACGGCGCACCGGGAACTGGACGGAGCGCAACTGCGCGCGTTGTCCGGGGAGCAGCACAAGGTGATCGACGCGCTCGCGCGCGACACCGTACGGCTGGCGGCCGAGGCGGGGGAGCGGACCACCGAGAGCGTGCTGCGGGAGGTCGAGCGGATCTTTCACGCCCTGCTGACGGACGAGGAGGCGGGCCGGCAGTGGCTCGCCGGCCGGCTGACGGCGGCGCCGCGGTCCCCGGTCGGGTTCGAAGGCGTGGAGCCCGCCCCCTCGGCCGCGGCTGCGGCCCGCAAGCCGCCGGAACCGGCCGAACTCCCGCCGGAGCCGGAGCCGGAGCCGGAGCCGACGTCGAAGCCGACGTCGAAGCGGAAGCGGAAGCGGAAGCCGGTACCGGAGACCCCGCCCCCGCCCCCGCCCCCGGCGCGGGACGCGGCGGCCGGGCGGCGCGCCCGCGAGCGGGAGGGGCGTGTGCGCGCCGCCCGGCGGGCCGCGGCCGAAGCCGGGGCCGAGCGCGAGCGGGCCGAGGCGGACCTCGCCGAGGCGGCCGGGGCCCTGGAGCGGGCGCAGGGGGAGGCCGAGGCCGCGCGAGAAGGGCTCCGCGCCCTCCAACTGCGGCTGGAAACCGCGGAGAAGGCGGAAGCGGCCGCGCAGAAGCACCACCACCGGGCCGAGGCGGCGGCACAGAGGGCCGGGAAGGCCGCCGAAGCCGCCGACCGCCGCCTACGGGCCGAGGAAACCGGCGACGGATGACGCCCCGAGCTCCCCGAGCTGCCCGAACCCTTCCGCGCGGCGGTTAGGATCACCGCATGCCGTTGACCGTGGAGGACGTGGACCTGTTCGAGGGCGCGCGGGGGCGGCTGGAGGCCATCGCCTACCGGCTGCTCGGGTCCGCGAGCGAGGCCGAGGACGCCGTGCAGGACACGTTCCTGCGCTGGCAGGCCACCGACGTCGGACGCATCGAGGTGCCCGAGGCCTGGCTGACGAAGGTGCTCACCAACCTGTGCCTCAACCAGCTCGCTTCGGCCCGCGCCCGGCGCGAGACCTACGTCGGCGAGTGGCTCCCCGAGCCGCTCCTCGACGGGGACCCGATGCTCGGCCCGGCCGCCACCGCCGAGCAGCGGGAGTCGGTCTCGTACGCGGTGCTCACGCTCATGGAGCGGCTGTCCCCCAACGAGCGGGCGGTGTACGTGCTGCGGGAGGCGTTCGACTACCCGCACCGGGAGATCGCCGAGATCCTCGACATCAGCGAGGCCTCCAGCCAGCAGATCCTCCACCGGGCCAAGAAGCACATCGCGGACGGCAGGGCCCGCACCGAGATCGACCGGGCCGCGGCCCGGCGCATCGTCGAGGAGTTCCTCGCCGCCGCCACCAGCGGGAAGACCGAGCCGCTCGTACAACTGCTCACCTCCGACGCCATCGCGATCGGCGACGGCGGTGGGAAGGTCCCCGCCCGCGCCAAGGCGTTCGAGGGCGCCGTCGCGGTCGCGAAGTTCATGCGGGGCCTGTTCAAGCCGGGGCCGGCCAAGCGGGCCCTGGTCGGCGGCTCGGCCGGGATCCACCTGGCCACCGCCAACGGCGGTCCCGCCGTCGTGGCGGTCGTCGACGGCCGGGTCGTCGGCGTCATGTGCCTGGAGATCACGGCCGACGGCATCGCCGCGTTCCGCAACCAGGTCAACCCCGACAAGCTGGAGCGCGCGACCGGGGTGTGGGCCGCTGCGGAGCACGGGGAGCCCGTGTTCCGCGCCTTCTGACCGACCCGCCCCCACCCGCCCCCGGCCGATGTGACGTGCTTCACACCGCCGACCTGTCAGGGAACGGCGGGCTGCCCGGTTCAAGGTGCGAAGCCGCGCAAGACAGCGGCCGACCCGCCCAGACAGGAGCAGGCACATGCAGCAGCGCACGCAGCACCGCATCATCGTCCTCGGTGCCGGATACGCCGGAGCGGTCGCTGCCGGCCGGCTCGCCAAGCGGCTGCACCGCGACGACGTGGCCATCACCCTCGTCAACGCCGAGCCCGACTTCGTCGAGCGCGTCCGCATGCACCAGCTCGCGACCGGCCAGGACCTGGGGCCCCGCCCCTTCGGCGAGATGTTCGCCGGCACCGGTGTCGAGCTGCTGCTCGGGAAGGTCACCGCCGTCGACGTCGACCGCAAGAACGTCTCCGTCACCGATGCCGAGGGGCGCGCCGCCGAACTCGCCTACGACACCCTCGTGTACGCCCTCGGCAGCGGCTGGAACGACCAGGGCGTCCCCGGCGTCGCCGAGTACGCCCACGAGATCGCCGGCCGGCCCGGAGCACTGCGGCTGCGCGACCGGCTGGCCGGCCTGGGCGCCGGGCAGCCCGTGGTCGTCGTCGGCGGCGGCCTCACCGGCCTGGAGGCCGCGACCGAGATCGCCGAGGCCCGCCCCGACCTCGACGTCGCCCTCGCCGCCCGCGGCGGGCTCGGCGACTGGCTCTCGCCCAAGGGCCGCGGCCACCTGAGCAAGGTCTTCGGCAGGCTCGGCATCACCGTGCACGAGCACGCCGCCGTCACCGCCGTCGAGGCCGACCGCATCACCACCGCCGACGGCGGGGCCGTCCCGGCCGCGGTCACCGTGTGGGCCACCGGTTTCGCCGTCCACCCGATCGCGAGCGCCACCACCCTCGAAGTCACCGGCACCGGCCGGATCGTGGTCGACGCCACCATGCGCTCGGTCTCGCACCCGGACGTCTACGCCGTCGGCGACGCGGCCCTGGCCATGGGCCCCGGCGACAAGCCGCTGCGCATGTCGTGCGCCTCGGGGACCCCCGCCGCATGGCAGGCCGCCGACGCCATCGCGGCCCGCCTGACCGGCGGAAAGCTCCCGAACGTGCCGATCCGCTACTTCAACCAGTGCATCTCGCTGGGCCGCAAGGAGGGCCTGATCCAGTACGTCACCGCCGACGACCGCACCGTCAGCGCGGCCCTCACCGGCCGCCTCGCCGCCCTGTACAAGGAGCTGATCTGCAAGGCCGCCGCCTGGGGCGTCGCCAACCCGACCTTCGGCCTGCCGGTGCGCCGCCGCCGTGTCACCGTCGTACCGGACGCGGCCCAGGCCCGTACCGGCTCGGCCGTCACCGCGTCGGCCTGACCCGGGAACGGGGGGGACGGCACGGCGACCGCGTCGGCCCTCAGGCCGGATCCGCGCCGTGCGGCCCGTGATCGGGGCGGGGCCGGATCCGTGCCGCCAGTACGGCGACGTCGTCCTCGGCGTGCACCGCGTCCAGGGACAGCAGCACCTGGTCCAGCGACTGCTGCACCCCGGTGCCCACCGGCAGCCGCAGCCCCGCCAGCCGGGCCAGCGAGACGTCGATGTCCTCGCCGCGCCGCTCCACCAGGCCGTCCGTGAACAGCAGCAGCGTCTCCTCGGGCGTGACCGTGCGCGTGGTCAGCTCGTAGCCGCCGAGGCCGGTGCCCAGCGGCGGGCCGACCGGTACGTCGATCAGCGTGCCGCTGCCGTCCGGGCCGAACACCGCCGGCGGCAGGTGGCCCGCGCTGGAGAACGCCGCGGTCCCGCGGGCCGGGTCGATCCGGACCAGCAGGCACGTCGCCGGGCGGCGGGTGCCCTCCTCCGACACCGCGGCGTCGAGCTGCCGCAGTACCCGGTGCGGGGGCAGGTCGGTCGAGGCGACGTAGCGGAGCATGGAGCGGTAGGCGTTCATGTCCACGGCCGCGTCGAGCCCGTGCCCCATGACGTCCCCCATCACCAGCAGGGTGCGCCCGTAGTGCAGCCGGACCGTCTCGAACCAGTCCCCGCCCACCAGCACGCCCGTGCCGGACGGCAGGTAGCGGGTGGCCAGGTCGAGGTTGGGGTGCGGCCGGCCGGGCTCGGCCAGCAGCGCCTGCTGGAGGTTGAGCGCCGTGCTGTGCGTGGTGCTGTGCTCCTGGGCGTGCCTGAGGTGTACGGCTGCCAGCCGGCCCGCGAAGTGCACGACCGCGGTCTCCTCGTCGGTGAAGGCCCCGCTTCCCGGTGGTTCCTCCCCGGGCCCCGCGCCGGCACCGGTCGTGCGTGCCGGGGCGGGTGCGTCCGTGCGTACGGCGACCACCGCGCCGTACAGCCGCCCCCGTGTCACCAGCGGCGCCGACACGGCGTGCAGCTCGCCCCGGCCCGGCCGTACCGGCCCCGACGACACGGTGATCGGGTGGCCGTCGTCCACCGCCCGCACCGACAGGCCGTGCGCGTCCTGCGGGCCCCCTTCCTGGAGCAGTTCGGTCCGTCCGGCCGTCGCCACCCGGTCCAGCCCCGCTGCCGACCGCGCGCCGGCTCTCGTGCGCGAGGTCGTCACGGGTTCGGGCAGCAGGTCCACCGCCGCCGCCTCGCACAGCCGCCGGCACAGGAAGAGGGCCAGCTCCGCGCAGGTCGTCTGCTCGTCGAGGCTGGTGCCGATGGACTCCACCGCCTGCCCGACCCAGTCCCGCCAGGTCGGCACGGGCCCCTGCGCGGATCCGTCGCCGGGCGACCCGTCGTCTGGGTTCAAGCGCCACCTCCGTCGCTGAAGCCCCCGCTCGCTCCGCCATCCCAGCAGCTCGTATCCCCGACGAGCGGCATTGACGCCCCGTGCGCCGATCCCGTCGCCGGCGGACCCCCGGTGCGCCTTCCCGGCGGGCGGGGTTGACACCCCAAAGTGTGAGTGGTTTATTACTCACATGCAGACGGAACGACGCCCACGCCAACTCTCCACGGCCGAGGAACGCCGCGAGACGGTGCTCCGCACCGCGATCGGCGCCTTCGCCGCCCGCGGCTACTTCGGGACCACCACCACGGAGGTCGCCAAGGCGGCCGGCATCTCGCAGGCGTACGTCTACCGCCTGTTCCCGAACAAGGAGGCCCTGTTCGTGGCGGTCGTCGAGCACTGCTTCGCCCAGGTCCGCGCCGCCCTCGAACGCGGCGCGGCCGAGGCGGGGGGCGCCTCGCCGGAGCCCGTCCTCGCCTCCATGGGAGACGCGTACGCCCGGCTGATCAGCGACAACGACCTGCTGCTGGTCCAGTTGCACGCCCAGGCGGCCGCCGTCTCCGAACCGGTGATCCGCGAGGCGGTCCGCGCGGGGTACGCGCGTGTCGTGGAGTACGTCCGCGGCGCCTCCGGCGGGGACGAACGGCAGATCCAGGAGTTCTTCGCGGTCGGCATGCTCTGTCACCTCGTCGTCTCGCTCGGCGTGGATGCGGACGATGACGCGGGCGTGGCGGACGCGCCCTGGATGCGCACGCTCGCCGCGGGCATCACGCACTACTGAGCCCGGCCCCGGCCCCCGCCCCGCGGGGCGGGGGGCGTGGGTCGACCCGTGCCGGGCAACCGGCCGGGGGCCTCTTTTCGACCCAATGAGTGAGTGGTTAACCACACATACATCGTAGGAAGGGAGTCCGCCGTCATGCCGCACCCCGCGGAGGAGCCGGACGCGTCAGCGGGAAGGCGAGCGGTCGGGACGGGCGCCGGCGTGCTCGCCGCGCTCGCCGCAGCGCAGTTCGTCGTCGTCCTGAGCACGTCCGTCGTCAACGTCGCCCTCCCGCACATCCGGGACGGCGTGGCCCTCTCCGACACCGGCATGTCCTGGGTGGTCAACGCCTACGGCCTCGCCTTCGGGGCCCTGCTGCTCCTCGGCGGCCGCGCCGCCGACCTGGCGGGAGCCCGCCGGGCCCTCACCGCCGGACTGGGCCTGTTCGCCGCCGCCTCGGTGGCGGCCGGACTGGCCGGCACCCCCTGGCTGCTCATCGGTGCCCGCGTCGTCCAGGGCGTCGGCGCCGCCGCGGCCGCCCCCGCCGCGCTCGCCCTCGTCATACGGCTCTTCCCGCCCGGCGGCGGCCGCGCCCGGGCCCTGGGCGTGTGGGGCGCCGTCTCCGGAGCCGGCGGCGCGGCCGGGGTGCTCCTCGGCGGCGTAATGACCGAGGCCTTCGGCTGGCCCTGGATCTTCCACGCCTGCGGGCTCGGCGCCGCCCTCGCCGTCACCGCGACCCTCCGCCTGGTCCCCGCCGATCCCGGCCGCCGGTCCGTCCCCGCCGATCCCGGCCGCCGGCCGGGTGCCGCCGCCGGCCCGGCGCGCATCGACCTCCTCGGCGGGCTGTCCGTCACCGCCGCGGTCGCCGCCCTCGTCTACGGGCTCACGGCCGTCCGCAGCTCCGGCCCGGCCGACCCGTACGTCCTCGGGCCGCTCGCCGCCGCCGTGCTCCTGCTGCTCCTCTTCCTGCGCACCGAGCAGCGCCACCCGGCGCCGCTGCTGCCGCCCGGGCTGCTCCGGCAGGGCCTCGTCGCCCCGGCCAACCTCCTGATGGCCCTGCTCGGCGCCGTCTGGGTCGGACTGTTCTTCTACCTCCCGCTGCTCCAGCAACAGGTCCTCGGCGCCGGCCCCCTGGCCGCAGGCCTGGCCCAAGTCCCGCTCGCCGCAGCGAACATGCTCGGCTCCTCCCTGGCCCCGCGCCTGGCCCGCCTGCTCGGCCCGTACCGCACCCTGGCCGCGGGCCTCCTCGCCCAGGCCGTCGGACTCGCCTGGCTGGCCCTGCTCAGCGCGCCGGGCACCGGCCTCGCCGCGCTGACCGGCCCGACCGCGCTCATCGGCCTCGGCCTCGGCCTCGCCTTCGTCCAGCTCACCGGCGCGGCGGTGAGCGGCGTCCGCCCGGCCGACGCCGGAGTCGCCGGCGGGCTGGTCAACACCACCCGCCAGCTCGGCGGCGCCGTCGGCCTCACCCTGTTGGGCACCGCCGTCACCGCCGTCACCGCCGCCGCCCCCGCCGAGGGCCCGGCCGCACTCGCCGACGGCTACCGGGCGGCCTTCCTCCTGGCCGCCGCCACCGCCGCCGCGGCCGCGGCCGCCACCCCGCTGCTGTCCCGCCGCGCCCCGGCCCCGGACCCCGCCAGCGCCGGCACCACCGGCGAAGCCACCGAAGACGACACCACCGAAGACGACACCACCGAAGGAGCCCACCGATGAACCCGCAGACCCCGGCCCCGTACACCATCGACGAGTCCGCGCCCGCCGTCGTACGGCTCGACACCACCGTCCGTGCCCCGCTCGCCCGCGTCTGGGAGCTGCACACCGACATCGCGGCCTGGCCCACCTGGAACCCGGACATCACCCGGGCCGAGCCCACCGGCCCGCTCGCGGTCGGAGCCGTCTTCCGGTGGCACACCCACGGGCTGGACATCACCTCCACCGTCCTGGAGCTCGTACCCGGACACCGCATCGTCTGGGGCGGTCCCGCGCACGGCATCGACGGCATCCACGTATGGACCTTCGAGGAGACGGCCGACGCAACGGTGACCGTCCACACCGAGGAGTCCTGGAGCGGAGCCCCCGTCGACGCCGAGCCCGAGGCGCTCGGCCAGGCACTCCGGCAGTCCCTGGAGCGCTGGCTGGCGGCCCTGAAGAGCACGGCGGAAACCGCCTGACGCCGGCCCGCACCCCGCACACCCGCACCCGCACCCGCACGCCACCCCAGAAGGGACGCCCACCATGACCGCCGCCGCCGCCACCTCCTCCACCACCTCCACGACCTCCGCCGCCAAGCCGTACCTCACCGGCCACTACACCCCCGTCGCCGACGAGATCACCGCCACCGGCCTCACCGTCGAGGGCACCCTCCCGCCCGAGCTGACGGGCCGCCTGATCCGCAACAGCCACAACCCGAAGCCCGGCATCACCCCCACCCACTGGTTCAAGGGCAGCGGCATGGTCCACGGCATCCGCCTGCGCGACGGCCGCGCCGAGTGGTACCGCAACCGCTGGGTCCACACCCCCGCCCTCGACGGCGCCCCCTACATGACCGGACACGGCCCCGACCTGACCGCCAGCACCGCCGGCACCCACGTCATCGAACACGGTGGACGCCTCCTGGCCCTGTGCGAGTCCGCCCTGCCCTTCGAGCTGACCCCCGACCTGGAGACCGTCGGCGCCTTCGACTGGAACGGCAAACTCACCTCCGCGATGACCGCCCACCCCAAGGAGGACCCGGCCACCGGCGAACTCCACTTCTTCGCCTCCTCCCCCTTCCCGCCCTTCCTCGTCCACCACGTCTCGTCCCCCGACGGCACGGTGCTGCGCAGCCAGGAGGTGCCGGGCGCGACCGCCGCGCTCAAGCACGACTTCGCCCTCACCGAGCGCCACGTCGTCTTCCTGGAGGGGTCGGTCACCTTCGACCCCTCCGACCGCTCCGGGATCCCGTACGCCTGGAGCGACGCCCAGCCCACCCGGATCGGCGTGATGCCCCGCGGCGAGGGCGGCGCCCGGCGGGTCCGCTGGTTCGACGTCGCACCCGGCTACGCCATGCACCTCGCCAACGCCTACGAGGACGCCCTCGGCCGCATCGTCATCGAAGGCCCCGCCGTCGGCCGCGACGGCTGGCAGCGCTCCTGGAACTGGTGGGTCGGCGCCCCCGACCGCGGCGCCGAGCCCAACTCCGGCTCCCGCGCCACCCGCTGGACGGTGGACCCCGTGACCGGCCGGGTCACGGAGGCGGACACCGACGACCTGACGGTCGAGTTCCCCACCATCAACGACGCGTTCACCGGCCGCGAGCACCGCTACCAGTACGCCCTGTCCTTCCCCGACGACCTCGGCATCGGCACCCACGCCCTGGTCAAGTACGACCGCACCACCGGCGCCCGCCAGATCAAGCCGTTCGGCACCGGCCGGCTCCCCAGCGAGGCCGTCTTCGTCCCCGCCGGCACGGCCACCGAGGAGGACGGCGGCTACCTCCTGACCGTCGTCAGCGACCTCAACTCCGACAGCTCCCGGCTCCTCGTCCTCGACGCCTCGGACCTGGACCTGCCCCCGGTCGCCGCGGTCCACCTCCCGCGCCGCGTCCCGGCCATGATCCACGGCTCCTGGATCCCCGACGCCGCCCTGTGACGGGGTTGCCCCCGCCCCATCCCCCGCAGCGCCGGCACGCACCCCCCTCGCGTGCCGGCGCCGCGGTCTGCGCGGAGACCGCGCAGGTCACTTCCCCTCCGGCCCGAACCGGCGCCGGTACGCGGACGGGGTGATGCCCGTCCCGCGGCGCATCAGCATGCGCAGGTTGGCGGCAGTGCCGAGCCCGCTCCGCCGCGCGACCACCTCGAAGCGGGACTCGCCCCGCTCGATCAGCCGGCAGGCCAGCGCGAGCCGTTCCCCCGTGAGCCACGTCAGCGGCGTCGTGCCCAGCTGGGCACGGAAGCGCCGGTGGAGCGTCGCCGCGCTGACCGCGGCCCGCGCCGCCAGGTCCGCCACCGTGAGCGGCGAGTCCAGCCGCTCCTGCGCCCAGGCCAGGACGGGCGCCAGCGATTCCTCGGCCAGGTCCGGCATCGGACGCTCCACGAACTGCCGTTGCCCGCCGTCCCGGTGCGCCGCGAACACCAGCCGCCGGCTCACCGCGTTGGCGATCTCCGCGCCGTGGTCGCGGCGGACCACGTGCAGCCCGAGATCGAGCGCGGCCGCGCTGCCCGCGGCGGTGAGGACGTCACCGTCGTCCACGAACAGCACGTCCGGTTCCAGGCGGACGGACGGGAACCGGACCCGGAAGGAATCCGCCCACTGCCAGTGCGCGGTGGCCCGACGCCCGTCGAGGACCCCGGCCTCGGCCAGCGTGAACGCGCCGCTGCAGAAACCGATCAGGCGGGCACCGCGCGCGTGCGCCCGCCGGACGGCATCGAGCACGGCGGGCCGACGCGGCACCTCGACATCGGGCCGGTTCGGAACGATCAGGGTGTCCGCGGTGTCGGCCGCCTCCAGGCCCGCGACCCCCGTGAGGGTGAAGAACCCGTCCCGCATCAGGGTGCGGGGCTCGGGGGAGCAGAGCGTGAAGTCGTACAGGTCGCGGCCGATCTCCGGTCTGCGCAGCCCGAACACCTCGGTCGCGCAGCCGAGTTCGAAGGGGTTCGAGTTCTCGTCCACGATCACGACCACCCGCGGCACCCCACCCGCCCCGTGCTTCTTCTGCTTCTCCTGCGAGGATCCTTGCGCCATGTGCAATTCCTAGCACTCACACCGGCCGCGCGGAACGGCCCAGGATGGGCCCATGACCAACCAGCCCATCCCCCTCCACCAGGCCCTGGCCTCCTTCGACGCCCTGTGGAGCCCCCGCATCGTCACGCGCGTCAACGACTACGACGTCCGCATCGCCAAGGTCGAGGGCGAACACGTCTGGCACGCCCACGACCACACCGACGAGTTCTTCCTGGTGCTCGACGGAACACTGCACATCTCCCTGCGCGAGCCCGACGGCGAGCGCACGGTCGTCCTCCCGCAGGGCTCGGTCTTCACCGTCCCCCGCGGCACGGAACACCGGCCGTACGCCCCCTCCGGCGCCGCGATCCTCATGTTCGAGCCCTCCGGGACACCGACCGTGGGCGACCGCCACGACGAGATCCCGGACCACGTGGACGCAACGACCGGCCACAGCCTCGACACCCCTCAGAGGTAGTCGGCGCATCCGGAGGCGGCGTCGGCGCGGACGTGCGGAAGGCAGTGATCATGTGGGGGTGACGTTGAGGATCGACATCGGCGGCCTGCCACCCGAGCGCTTGCGGTTCGCCGCCTCCCCCCTGGCCGAGCTGACCGCGATGCTGCACGTGCTCGCCGAACCCGGACACCACCCGCAGCTCGGCGGCTGGGCCGCGGACGTCTGGGCCGGGCTGCCACCGGCACTGGCCGAGCGGTTGCGGGAGGCGGAGTTCCTCTGGCGTTCCGCACAGGCGGACTTCCTGCTCCCCGCGCGGCCCCGGCCCACCCTCGCCGAGGAACTGGACGACGTGGACCGCATCGCCGACGAAACCTACGTGACCGCCGCGCTCGTGGCCACGTGCGGCAACCGGGTCCACTCCGCCGTACCGTCGCCGCTCACCGACGCCGTCGTGCGCGAACGGGCCCTGGACCTGGCCCAGGCCCGCGGCGCACGGCAGGAGGCCTTCGCGGAGCGGCTGCTCGCGGACCCGGCCGCCGTACGGGCGCGGGTGCGCCGCACCCTCGAACAGTGCGCCGAGGCCTTCTTCGACGCCGCCTGGGCGGGCGTCGTCGTGCAGCTCGCCACCGACCTGCGCGTGAAGAACGACCTGCTGAAACACCAGGGCGTCGCGGCGGCACTCGCAGCGGTGTCCGGCGCGGTCCGCCTGGCACCGGACGGCGACCACATCATCGTGGACAAGCTGCTGGACAGGACGACCTCCGCCCACGGCAGTGGGGTCACCTTCATACCCAGTGTCTTCGGCCGCCCCCACCTGGCGGCCGTCCACGCCCCCGGGTGGCAGCCGGTGGTGCAGTACCCCGTCGCCGAGGCGGCACCCGCAGAGCCCGTACCGCTGGAAACGGTCACCCTGCGGCTGGAGGCACTCGCCCACCCCGTACGGCTGCGGCTGCTGCGGACCCTGGCCCGCGGCCCGCACACCACCGGCGAACTGGCCCACGCCTGGGAGCTCTCACCCCCGGAGGTGTCCCGTCACCTGGCCGTCCTGCGCCGCGCGGGCCTGCTCACGGCCCGGCGGCAGGGCCGCTACGTCCGGTACGCCCTCAACCTGCCCGACCTGACGGCGCTGGGCACCGACCTGCTGGCGGCCGTACTGCGCTGAACCCTCCTCCGACGTTGCGATACTTCCGGCATGAACATGCCTGGTCTGCGGGCTCTGTGCGCCCTCCTGCTCCTCACGTCCGCGCTCGGCGGGTGCTCCCTCCCCCCGGCCTTCGGGAGCTGTAAGGGCACCGACGCGGCCGTGGCGGAGCTGGCGAAGGTGCCGGTGCTGGAACTCCGCCCGGACCGGGCCACGCCCCTCGGCGACGGGGCGGGGCCCGACGCGCACTGCACCGAGGAGAGCGGCGTCGCCTGGCTGTCCGCAGTGCGGCTGTACGCATACGGCGGGAGCCGTGAGGAGGTGCTGGAGTACTACGACCGGGCCGCGCCGAACGTCGGGTGGCGGCCAGCGCGGGACCACCACCTGGCGCCGGACGACCAGCGCCAGCGCTTCTGCTTCGAGTCCCGCGGGCGACCGAGCGTCACGCTCGGCTTCCACACGGCGCAGGAGGTGCGCGAGGCCTACGGCACGGATCCGGGGCCGGAGGCCGGCGCCACCGGACCCCTCATCTGGTTCTCGGTGTACGCGGGAGCAGAGAACGACGGTTCGTCCTTCGGTTGTTAGGGCCGGGTGGGGAGGCCGCCGCGGGCGATGACGTCCGCGTACCAGTGGGCGCTGCTCTTGAACGTCCGGCGCTGCGTCGGGAAGTCGACGTGCACGATGCCGAACCGCTTGCTGTAGCCGTGGGCCCATTCGAAGTTGTCCAGCAGGGACCACAGGAAGTAGCCGCGGACGTCGGCGCCGTCCTCGATGGCGCGGTGCACGGCTTCCAGGTGTGCGTGGAGGTAGGCCACCCGCTCGGGGTCCTTCACCTCCCCGGAGGGGTCGGCGTAGTCCTCGTACGCCGCACCGTTCTCGGTGATCACCAGCGGTACGTGCGGCAGGTCGTCCCGCAGCCGGAGCAGCAGCTCGTGCAGTCCGCCGGAGTCGACGGGCCAGTCCATGGCCGTGCGCGGGCCCGGCGCGGGGACGAAGCGGACGTGCCGCTCCGCACCGGCCCACGGCGAGGGCGACAGGGACCGTGACGGGGGCGACGGGGAGGCGCCGGCCGCGACCGTCGTGGGGGAGTAGTAGTTGATGCCCAGCGCGTCGATCGGCTCGGCCGCCGCCCGCAGGTCCCCGTCCTCGACGAAGGACCAGTCGGTGACGGGCTCCGTGTCACCGACGAGGTCATCGGGAAGGCGCCCGTGGAAGACCGGATCGAGGAAGACCCGATTGCCGACCGCGTCGATCCGGCGGGCCGCGTCCCGGTCCCCCGGGGCATCGGTACGGGCGCGCACCGCGTGGAGGTTGAGGGTGAGCGACACCTCGGCCGGGGCGGGCACGGCGGCACGCACCGCCCGGACGGCCAGGCCATGGGCCAGGTTGAGGTGGTGGGCCGCGCGCAGCGAGTCGACGGCACTGGTGCGGCCCGGGGCGTGCACCCCGCTGCCGTAGCCGAGGAAGGCCGAGCACCAGGGCTCGTTGAGGGTGGTCCAGGTCGCCACCCGGTCGCCGAGCCCTTCCGCGGCGAGGCCCGCGTACTCGGCGAAGCGGTACGCGGTCTCCCGGTGCGGCCAGCCGCCGGCGTCCTCCAGTTCCTGGGGGAGGTCCCAGTGGTAGAGGGTGGCCACGGGGCGGATGCCGGCCGCGCGCAGCTCGTCGGTGAGACGGCGGTAGAAGTCCAGGCCTTTTTGGACGGCCGGCCCCCGGCCGGTCGGCTGGACGCGCGGCCAGGCGATGGAGAAGCGGTAGTCGGTGACGCCGAGCCGTCGCATGAGTGCGATGTCCTCGCCCACGCGGTGGTAGTGGTCGGCGGCGATGTCGCCGGTGTCGCCGTTGCGCACCTTGCCCGGGGTGCGGCTGAAGGTGTCCCAGATGGACGGCGTGCGGCCGTCCTCGTCCGCGGCTCCCTCGATCTGGTACGCGGCGGTGGCGGTGCCCCAGCGGAAGCGTTCGGGGAAGCGGAGCGTCGCCCCGGCGCGGGGGCGGGCGTCGAGCGCGGTCATGAGGATGGATCTCCCGGAGGTGAGGAGGTGAGGAGGTGGAGAGGTGAGGAGAGGGGAGGGGAGGAGGGAGGGAGGTGAGGGGGTGCGTGCTCAGCCCTTGACTGCGCCCTGCATGATGCCGCCGACGATCTGCCGGCCGAGCAGGCCGAAGACCAGCAGCACCGGGAGCGTCCCGAGCAGGGTGCCGGCCATGATGACGGACTGGTCGTTGACGTAGCCGCCGCCGAGCTGGCGCAGGGCGACCTGCACGGTCGGCTCGGAGGAGGAGAGGGCGACGACGGGCCAGAAGAAGTCGTTCCAGGCGGCCATGAAGGTCAGCAGGCCGAGCACGGCCATGCCCGGCCGTGCGACGGGAACGACGATCGACCAGAAGATCCGGGCGGTGGAGGCTCCGTCGACGCGGGCCGCTTCGATCAGTTCGTCCGGCAGCGACTGCGCGAGGTACTGCCGCATGAAGAACACGCCGAAGGCGGAGACCAGTCCCGGCAGGACGACGGCCTGGAGCTGGTTGACCCACCGCAGCTCGGCGATCAGCATGAACAGCGGGATGACGCCCAGCTGGGGCGGGATCATCATGGTGCCGACCGTGACCGCGAGCAGGGCGCCGCGGCCGCGGAAGCGCAGTTTGGCGAAGGCGAACCCGGCGAGGGTGGAGCACAGGACGGTGCCGAGGGTGACCGACCCCGACACGATGAGGGAGTTGACCAGTGCCCGGCCGATGTCGGCCTCCTCCACCACGGCCGCGAAGTTGCGGGCCAGGTTCGGGCCGGGCAGCAGCGCGGGCGGCACCTTGGCCAGGTCGGCGTTGGAGCGGCTGGCCGCGACGACCGTCCAGTAGAACGGGAACGCCGAGACGAGCACGGCGAGGCCGAGGACCGCGTGGGCGACCGCTCCGCCCCGCATCGTGCGCCCGGCGCGGGAACGCCGGCCGCGACCCCGGCCCGGGCGTCGGAGTCCGCCCCGGGCGTACCGCTCGGCGGCCGGGGGGTCGGCCGGGGGTTCGACCGGCGGATCGGAGAGGACGGTCATCGGCCGGCCTCCTTACGGGCGCGGCGCCGCCCGACCACGGCGTTGACGCCGACGACCAGCAGGATCAGCAGGAACATCACCCAGGCGACGGCTGCCGCCCGGCCCAGGTGGAAGAAGCCCCAGCCCTGCTCGTACAGGTAGAGGCCGAGCGTCTGGTACTGGTGGGAGATGCCGCCGGAGACGGACCCCTCGAACAGCAGCGGCTCGCCGAACAGCTGGGTCGCGCCGATGGTGGAGACGACGACGGTGAAGACGATCGTCGGCCGCAGCCCGGGCAGGGTGACGTGGAGGAACTGCCGCCAGCGTGACGCCCCGTCCATCTCGGCGGCCTCGTACAGCTCGTGCGGGACGGACTGCATGCCGGCCAGGTAGATCAGCGCGTTGTACCCGGTCCAGCGCCAGACGACGATGGAGGAGACGGCGATCTGGGAGGCGACCGTGCCGGTCTGCCAGTCCACCGGGCCGACGCCGACGAGCCCGAGCAACTGGTTGACCAGGCCGAAGTCGCGGCCGTAGAGCTGGGCGAAGACGAGCGTGGCGGCGGCGACCGAGGTCGCGTACGGGAGCAGCATCACCGTGCGGAAGAACGTCCGGCCGCGCAGCTCGTGGTTGAGCAGGTGCGCGAGGCCGAGCGCCATCACCAGTTGGGGGACGGTGGAGAGCACCCCGATGGTGAAGGTGTTGCGCAGCGAGGTCCAGAAGAACCCGTCGCCGAGGAGCGCGGCGTAGTTGCCGAGGCCGCGCCACTGCATGTCGCCGGGTGTCTGCAGCTCCACCCGGTACAGCGACACGTACGCCGTGTACAGCAGCGGGAAGAGCCCGAAGGCGGCGAACAGGCTGAAGAACGGGGCGACGTAGGCGTAGGGGGAGACCGTGCGCCACGCACGCCGGACGGTGGACGGCCGGGCCGGGGCCGGCCGGGCCGGTGGCGGCCGTAGGGGTGCTGCCAGGGTCACGGTGCGGCCCTTCGGGAAGAGTCGGTGCCCGGGTGGGGGCGGGGCGGGGCGGAGCGGGGGAGTCCGCGGACCGGTCGGCGCGGGCCGGTCAGCCGATGGTGTTCGCCACGCCCTTGCGGGCGTTCGCCCACGCCTGGTCGGGTGCCGTGCCCTTGCGCTCGACCTCGCCCAGGGCGTTGGTGATCTGCTGGGCGATGTTCTGGTCGTGGGCCCCGAGGACCTGGACCGGGGCCGCCTTCGCGGCCTCGCCGAAGATCCGGCCGATGGGCGCGTTCGAGAAGTAGGGGTCGGTGGCGTCCGCGATCTGCGCGATGGCGCCGGTCGCGGACGGGAAGTTGCCCTGCTTGCGGAAGAGCTTGGCCTGCTGCTCGGGTGCGGTGAGCCAGGCGATCAGCTCGTACGCCTCCTTCTTGTGCTTGGCGGCCCGTGGCACGGCGAGGTACGAGCCGCCCCAGTTGCCGGCGCCGGCGGGCAGCTTCGCGACGTCCCACTTGCCCCGGCCGGCGTCCCCGGCCTGGCCCTTGATGTAGCCGAGCATCCAGGCGGGGCAGGGGAGCGTGGCGAAGGAGCCGGCGGCGAAGGCCTGGTTCCACTGCGGCGACCACTGGTCCAGCTTGGCGCTCAGCCCGCTCCGCGCCGCTGTGACCGACGCCTCCCAGGCCGTCCTCAGGGCCGGGTTGGTCTCCCAGACCAGCTTGCCGGAGGCGTCGTAGTAGCGCTCCTTCTGCTGGCCGATCATGACGGAGTAGAGGCTGCCGACGCTGTCGACCCAGGCGCTCCCGCCCGGGGCGTTCGCCTGGTACTGCCGGCCGAGGGCCAGGTAGCCGTCCCAGGTCGACCACTTCTGCGCGAGCTCGTCGCGGTCGGTGGGCAGGCCCGCGCGGGCGAAGAGGTCGGTGCGGTAGCACATCGCCTCGGGCCCCACGTCGGTGCCCAGGCCCAGGACCTCGCCGTTCTTCCCGGCGGCCGCCGCCCAGGTCGATTCGGCGAACCCGTCCTCGAGCGCGCCCGCGCCGTACTTCCGCAGGTCCTCGAACCGGTCGCCCTGCTGCTGGGCGACGGAGGCGATCCGGCCCACCTCGACGGCCTGGACGTCGGCGAGACCGGCGCCGCCGGCCAGCCGGGTCTGCAGCGACTTCCAGTAGTCGGCCTCGTCCTCGGTGTCGGTCTGCTTGACGGTCACGCCCGGGTGCAGCTTCTCGTACTCGGCGTAGAGCCCGGCCTCCTCGTAGCCGAAGGAACCGAACAGGTCCACGGTGACGGTGACCTTGCCGCCGTCCGCGCCGCCGGCCGTGCGGTCGGAGGCGCCCTCCGGCGGACCGCCGCAGGCGGCGAGCAGGATCCCGGCGAGAGCGACCGCCGCCAGGCGGCCGGACGCCCTGCCGCCGGCTCTCCCGGCGGCTTTCCCGGCGGTTCTCGTGGCGGCTGCGGCAGTGGGCATGGGAGGCCTCCGTGGGCTGCGGGGTCGGACGGGAACGCATCGCTGAGAGCGCTCTCAGTCGGCGAGGGGAGCGTGCCCTCGGCGCGGGTGATCCGTCAAGAGTCGAAGGCGCATTGGCCCGGATTCGGCCCCAACTTCCGCTGTGACGCGGTCTCTTGACACCCGCGTTTCGGGAGTCTTACGTTTCCGGCCAGCTGAGAGCGCTCTCGGATACGAGTCCCGGACATGACCACCGCGATGACACGAGATGACATGAGGTGTTCCCCCGTGCCCGTCCCCCACGCGCGCCGACCCGCACCCCTCGGCCGAGCCGCCCCCTCCGGCCGAGCCACCCCCCTCGGCCTGGCCGCCGCCGCCCTCGCGGTCGCCCTGACGGCCTTCGGTCTCGGACCGGCCGCGCCCCCCGCGGCAGCCGCCACCGTCCCCGTCGGCGCCGGAAGCTACTCCGACACCCGCCCCACCGGAACTTCAGGCCCCACCACCAACACCGGTACCCCCGTTACCCCCAAGGTCACCCCAACGGCCGCGGGCAGGCCGGTCCCCACCAACGACTGGTGGTCCTCGCTCGCCTTCCAGCGCTACGGCGACAACCCGTACTCCACCCCCATGTACGGCCACCCGCTCAGCTACCGGGCGGTCGCCGACGGCCTGGAGATCGGCTACCCCACCACCCCCGCCGTCGTCGGTGACGGCCGCCAGTACGAGTTCGCCCACCAGCGCGACCTCACCCTCGGCCTCACCGGCCTGAACTCCCCGGACGCCAGGGCCGACGCCTGGTCCGACTGGACCGTCACCCCGTACTGGTCCGACGGCACCCGCACCCTGCGCACCACCATCGGCCACGGCAGCCCCTTCGTGTACGCCCAGGGCGCCGGCGGCAGCGCCCGGATCACCACCGCGGGCACCCCCACCGTCTTCGCCGACCAGGGCAACGTCCTCGGCATCACCGTCGCCGGCCACCACTACGCCCTCTTCGCCCCCACCGGCACCGACTGGACCGTCGCCGACACCACGATCAGCGCCGCCCTCGGCGGCAGGGACTACTTCTCCGTCGCCGTCCTGCCGTCCCCCGACGCCCTCGCGACGTACCGGAAGTACGCCTTCAGCTTCGTCACCGGATCCCGGGTCGACTGGAGCACCACCGGCGGCACCGTCCGCGCCACCTACACCCTCACCACCGAGGCCAAGGAGGGCACCGAACGCGGCACCCTCCAGGCCCTCTACCGGCACCAGTGGCTCCACACCACCGACCCCCTCACCCCCTACGCGTACGTCTCCCCGCGCGGCACCATGAAGGTCCGCGAGGGCACCGCCTTCACCACCACCCAGAAGACCGCCCCGGTGCTGCCCGCCCTGCCCCGCACCGGCGACGTCGACACCGCCGCGCTGCGCGGCCGCCTGAACGAGGCCGCGTACGCCGCCGACCCGTTCTCCGGGGCCGTGGACACCTACTGGACCGGCAAGGCGCTCGGCCGGCTCGCCCAGCTCGTGCCGCTGGCCGACCAGATCGGCGAGACCGCCACCCGCGACCGGCTCCTCGCCCTCCTCAAGGGCCGCCTCCAGGACTGGTTCACCGCGGGCGGCGCGAACGAGTTCTCGTACGACCGCACCTGGAAGACCCTCACCGGCTACCCGGCCTCCTACGGCAGCGACACCGAGCTCAACGACCACCACTTCCACTACGGCTACTACGTGTACGCGGCCGCGATCGTCGCCCAGTACGACCCGGGCTGGGCCGCCGACTCCGCCTGGGGCGGCATGGTCAGGACCCTGGTCCGCGACACCGCCAACCCCTCCCGCACCGACGGCGCCTTCCCCTTCCTGCGCGGCTTCGACGTCTACGCCGGCCACAGCTGGGCCTCCGGACACCAGGGCTTCGCCGCCGGCAACAACCAGGAGTCGTCCTCCGAGTCCACCAACCTCAGTGCCGCCCTCGTGCTGTGGGGCTCGGCCACCGGCGACACCGGTCTGCGCGACCTCGGCTCGTACCTGCTCGCCACCGAGGGCGAGGCGATCGCCCAGTACTGGTTCGACGCCGACGGGCAGGTCTTCCCCGCCTCCTTCGGCCACGACACCGTCGGCATGGTGTGGGGCAGCGGCGCCGCCTACGCCACCTGGTGGACCGCCAACCCCGAGGAGATCCACGGCATCAACGTGCTCCCCGTGACCGGCGGCTCGCTCCACCTGGGCGGGCGCAAGGAGGCGATCCGGCGCAACATCGCCGAGATGGAACGCGAGAACGGCGGACCCGCCGCCGAATGGCGCGACATCCTCTGGGAGTTCCAGTCACTGGCCGACCCGGGAGCCGCGAAGGCCAAGTGGGACGCGGGCCAGGCCGCCTACACCCCGGAGGCGGGGGAGTCCAAGGCGCACACCCAGCACTGGATCACCGTCCTGAACGCGCTCGGCGCCCCCGATCCGTCGGTGACCGGCGACATCCCCACCTCCGCGGTCTTCAGCAAGAACGGCACCCGCACCTACACGGCCCACAACCACGCCGCCACCGCCCGCACCGTCACCTTCTCCGACGGCCGGACCCTGACCGTGCCGCCCCGTTCCACGGCCACCGCCACCGGGAGCGGGACCGACCCGGACCCGGACCCCGACCCCGACCCCGACCCTTCGGGCGGTGACACGTACCACCTACGCTCCGGCGGCGTCCTCACCACGTCCACCGGCGGCACGGCGGGCAGCGACACCGTCCCCTCGGCCGGCGGCGCCAACCACGACGGCACCCCGTACGGGCCGCTGGTCTACGAGGCGCGGAACGTGACCGGCAGGCTCCGGGCGGGCGGCGCGACCGCGTTCCGCCTGCCGGTGGACGCCGGCACGGCGGTCGGCCTCGGCCAGCAGGTCCGGGTCAGCTACGACCTCACCGGCGACGGCACCTTCGACCGGACGGAGACCTACCACTACTTCGCCACCGACCCGGTCCCGGGCTGGGAGGAATACCACCAGGGCCGGGGCCTGAAGGCCGCCACCGGCACGCTCGGCGACCTGCGCGGCGGAACGGTTCGCCTGGAAGTCTGGAGCGCGATCGGCAACGCGGACTCCCGCCTCCGGACGGGCACGGACGCCTCGGTACTGGTCATCCCGTACGACTGACACCGGCGGGGGAGACCGAACGGGCTGCGGGGGGGGGGGGGGGGGGGGGGGGGGGGCGCCCACCCCCCCCCCCCCCCCCCCCCCCCCCCCCCCCCCCCCCCCCCCCCCCCGCGGCCGCGCCGCCCGCCCGCCTGCGTGCCTGCGTGCCGCTATGCGGACGCCCGCCGGACGAGAGCCGTCTCGGTGATCACGGACGCCGATGCCGCGTCGGCCGCCCCGTCCAGCACCCGCATCAGCAGCCCGACCATGAGCCGGCCCATGCCCTCGACGTCCTGGCGCACGGTGGTGAGCGCCGGTTCGGCATCGCGGACCACGGAGTCCATGTCGTCGAAACCGACCACCGCGACGTCCTGCGGCACCCGGATCCCGCGCTCCCGCAGCGTGCGCAGGGCGCCCGCGGCCATCAGGTCGTTCGCGGCGAAGACGGCGTCGAGGTCCGGCCGCCGGTCCAGCAGCCCGGCCATCGCCCGGGCCCCGCCCTCCAGGGTGAAGTCGCCCTGGCACAGCAGATCCGGGTCGGCGTCGGTCAGGACGTCGTGGTAGCCGGCGATCCGGTCCAGCGCGGACGTCTGCGTGCGGGGGCCCGCGATGTGCGCGATACGGCGGCGCTCCAGGGACACCAGGTGCCGTACGGCCTCGCGGGCGCCGCCGCGGTTGTCGCAGTCGACGAACGGCACCTGCGGCCCCGCCCCCGGCGCCGGTCGCCCCCCGAACACCACGGGGACCCTGCTGCGGGCGATCAGTGCGGGCAGCCGGTCGTCGCTGTGCAGGGAGAAGGCCAGCGCCCCGTCCACATGACCGCCGTCCAGGTAGCGCGCGATCCGCTCGTGGTCGCCGGGGCCCTCCACCCAGAGCAGCACCAGCTGGGTGTCGTGCGCGGTGAGCTCCCGGCTGATGCCGCGCACCTGCTTCTCGAAGAACGGGTCGGAAAAGATCCGGAACTCCGGCTCCGCGATGATCACGCCGACCGCACCGTGACGCCGCGTGACCAGCGACCGGGCGGCGCGGTTCGGTACGTAGCCCAGCTCCCGCACCGCCTCGCGCACCTTGTCCGCCACCGACCGGCGCACGCCCGCACCGCCGTTGACGACCCGTGAGACCGTCGCCCGGGACACGCCGGCCCGCGCGGCCACGGCTTCCAGCGTGGGGCGCGACGACCCCGCGGTCTGCTCGGGCAAGGCAGTCACTCCCGTCTCCCTCCAAGGTCGGCGCCGCACCACTGGTCCGACGGCGACCAGGATAAACGCACGCCCCCACCCCCTGAGAGCGCTCCCAGGATCAGCGGGGACGCGGCTCCCGCCCGGCCAGCCGCTCGATGCGGGCCAGGCAGTCGGCCCACTCCGGTCCCATCTCCGCGCGGAGCTTGCCCTGCGACCGGAGGAAGTCCGCGCTCTCCGGCACCGTCCACGGCCGGGACCGCTCCTCCTCGATCGCCCGGGCCAGGCCGGGCTGCCGCCGCCACCGCCCCGAGCCGTCGAGGGCGTTGGCGTACCGCGGCGCGCCCTCGCCCCGGCGCAGGACGCAGACGTGGTCCGCCAGGGCCTGCTCGTCGACGAGCCGGGCGAGGTCGAGGATCCCGCCGTAGGACTGGTCGGCGTTCGACTGCACGGTCAGGCGTCCGCTGCCGCGCTCCTTGACCTGCTCGTGGTAGCGGTTGACGATGCCCTGGTTGCTCATGGCCTCGGGCACGCCCAGGACGACGACCTCGACCCGGAAACCGCTGCGCCGGTACGCCCGCATCGTCGACGCCACCGCCGCACCGTCCTGCGAGGTCTCCTGGACGACGGCGTTCAGCCGGTGCTCCCGCACGTACGCGTGGGCCCGGGCCATCCACCGGCGGCCGTCCGCCCTCGTGCAGGCCGCCATGAGCCTGTCGTCCTGCTGCATCAGCCGCGCGTACTCCGGGTGGAACGGCTTGTACAGGTCGCTGTCCACCTCGACGAACCCGCCGCGCCGGTTCAACGCGTCCGCGAACGCGTACCCCACGCGGGTCTTCCCGGAGCCGGGCTGGCCCACCAGGAACACCACCGTCGGCCGCTGCTGCGGCACGCGCCCGGCGAACTGCTCGGGCACGATCTCGTCCAGGAAGACGTCCCTGTTCCGCGACTCCGGCAACAGGTACCGGTCCGCTTCCGGGCCGCTCACAGCGCCTCCATCAGCCGGTGTGCGAGAGCGGCGTAGTGCCGGCGGACCTCGGCGATCCGTGCGTGGTCGGCGGGATCGAGCCGCTCCCGCACCCGGGCGCACTCCCCGCGCCGCGCGCGCAACCGCCCGATCAGCTCCGGGTCCGGAGCCCGCACGGCGCGCGCGGCATGGATGCGCGCGGTGTACGCACCGACCGCACCGTTGATCGCCTCGACCGCGGCCTCGTAGGCCACCGACTCCTCACTCGACCACGCGAAACCACTGATCGACGCGATCACCGGCTCCTGCGACGGCGTCGGACCGACCATCGCCACCCTCCCCCCTCGAAAACCGATCCCGCTCGAACCACCCAGTATGTCGGCCGGCTGCCGGCGGAACCCCGGAGCCGGCGGAACCCCGGAGCCGGCGGAACCCCGGAGCCGGCGGAACCCCGGAGCCGGCGGAACCCCGGAGCCGGCGGAACCCCGGAGCCGGCGGAAC
>NZ_JBVHVT010000053.1:0-19374 GCF_055564695.1 Streptomyces sp. NPDC029014 | reverse complement strand
GCCCCGGAGCCGGTGGAACCCCGGAGCCGGTGGAACCCCGGAGCCGGAGGGCGGCCGTTTGACCTGCCGTCGCGCCGACCGCTTTGCTCTTCCCGGTCGACGTCGGTCGTCGTCGGTCGGTTCGGGTGGGACATCGAGGGGGCGCTGAGCATGGCGGGCAGGAGGTCGTTGGGCCGGCAGTTCGGGTGGCTGTGGGCGGCGTACGCGGTCAGCGCGTTCGGCACGTTCCTCGCGTTCGACGCGTTCTCCCTGATCGCGATCCTCGTACTGCACGCCGGGCCGACCCGGGTGTCGGTGCTGGCGGCCACGGGTCTCGCGGTGGGGGCCGCGCTGGCGGTGCCCCTCGGGCCGTGGGTGGAGTTCCGCCGCAAGCGGCCGGTGATGATCGCGACGGACCTGACCCGGTGCGCGGCACTGCTGAGCGTCCCCGCCGCGTACGCCCTCGGCCTGCTCGGTTTCGCCCAGCTCCTGGTCGTGTCCGTCGTCGTCGGCGCGGCCGGCATCGCCTCCACCGCGGCCGGCGGCGCCTACCTGAAGGCACTCGTGCCGCCGCAGGACCTGCTCGTCGCCAACGGCCGGTTCGAATCCACGACCTGGACCGCCACCCTCCTCGGCCCGCCCGTCGGCACGGCCGCGATCGGGCTGTTCGGCCCCATGACGACCCTGGTGGCCGACGCCGTCAGCTACCTGCTGTCGGCCGCCGGGATCCGGGCGATCGGCGGCAGCGAACCGCCGCCCGTACGCAGCGCCGCGCACGGGAAGCGGATCCGGCGCGGCGACCTGCTCGAAGGGTGGCGGTACGTCCTGAACCACCCGACCCTACGCCCCCTGTTCTTCAACACGGTCCTGGTCAGCGGCCTGATCATGGCGACCTTGCCGCCGCTCGCCGTCCTCATGCTCGACGGCCTCGGGTTCGCGCCCTGGCAGTACGGGCTCGCGTTCGGCCTGCCCTGTCTCGGCGGCATCATCGGTTCCCGGCTGGCCCCCCGACTCGTCGAGCGGTTCGGACGGCGCGGGGTCATGCTCACCGCCGGGGCGCTGCGCGCGTGCTGGTCGCTCGCACTGGCCTTCGTACGGCCCGGCGCGGGTGGGCTCGCGCTCGTCATCGTCGTCGAGTTCGCACTGATCACCTGCATGGGCGTGTTCAACCCGGTGTTCGCCGCCTACCGGCTCGAACGGGTCCCGGCGGACCGGGTCGCCCGCACCCTGTCGGCGTGGTCGGTCAGCAGCAAGGCGACCGTCGCGGCCCTGACCGGGCTGTGGGGCCTGCTGGCCGGCATGATCGGACCCCGCGCCGCGATCGCCGTCGCCGGTCTCCTCATGCTGGCCACCCCCTTCCTGCTGCCCCGGCACGACGACGCACCGCACCCCGAACGGGACCCGGCTCCGAGCCGGACCTGAAACGGAGGCACCCCCCGCCAGCGCACGCGGCGAACGGCGGGGCACCGGTCCCGGATCGTCCGTGTGAATCCTCAACTCCCGGGTGGAGCAAGGAGATCCACGAGCGTATGTTGGTCCGGCGCAGCGGGCTCCCACCCGCGCGACGGCTTCACTGACGGCTCGTCACGGACCTTCACCAAGGGGGGCGATGAAGCAGCTCGGCGACGGGGACCCGCGATGGGTCGGGCCCTACGCGCTGGTCGGGCGGCTCGGCAGCGGCGGCATGGGCGCCGTCTACCTGGGGCGTTCCGCCGGCGGCCGGACCGTGGCGGTGAAGGTGGTGCGCACCGACCTCGCCCGCGACGAGGTGTTCCGCGGCCGCTTCCGCCGCGAGGTGGAGGCGGCCCGGCGGGTCTCCGGGGCGTTCACCGCGCCCGTGGTGGACGCCGACACCGAGGCGGACGTGCCGTGGATGGCGACGGCGTTCGTCGTGGGCGTCCCGCTGGACCGCGCCGTCATCGACCGGGGCCCCCTCCCGGCGGGCACGCTGTGGACGCTGACCGCCGGCCTGGCGGAGGCCCTGGCCAGCGTGCACGGCGCCGAACTCATCCACCGCGACCTCAAACCGGCGAACGTCCTCCTCGCCCTCGACGGGCCGCACGTCATCGACTTCGGCATCTCGCGCGCGGTCGACGGCACGGCCATGACGTCCACCGGCGCCATCATCGGCTCGGCCCCCTACATGTCGCCCGAGCAGGCCGTAGGCCAGGCCCTCACCCCCGCCAGCGACATGTTCTCCCTCGGCTCCACCATCGCCTTCGCCGCAAGCGGGGAGCACCTCTTCGGCGAGGGCGCCGCGGCGGGCGTCCTGTTCCGCATCGTGCACACCGACCCGGACACCGGCGTGCTCCCGCCCGGCCTGCGGGACCTCGTGCGGTCCTGCCTCGCCAAGGACCCCGGGGACCGTCCGACGCCGCGCGAGGTGTCCGAGCACGTCGAACGCGCCGGCCCGCCCGTCCCCTCGGGCGGGTGGTTACCCGAGGCCGTGGCGGGCGACGTACTGCGCGCGCGGGCCGTCCTGACGTCCCTGCCGGCCGACACCCCCGCCCCGCCCCACGGGCCGCCCGCGACCGGCCCGGACGGCACGCTCGTCCACGAAGGCCCGCCCGCCGTCGCCGACGCCGGCGGGCGTCCGCAGCCCGCCACCGCCAGCCGCCGGCGGATCCTCCTCGGCCTGGCCGGCGGGGCCGTCGCCGCCGCCGGAGCCACCGCGGCCTGGATCGCCGGCGCACCGGGAGGGGGCACCCGGGGCGGGGGGAGCCGCGGCGTCCCGCGCGTGCCGCGGCCCGACGGGGACGGCGTACGCGAGGCCCGCCTGGCGTGGAAGGCGCAGCTGAACTCCCCGAGCGCCCAGGTCGTCCCCGCGAACGGGCTGGTCATGTGCGTCACCCTCCAGGACGTGCAGGCACTCGACGACAGCGGCCGCCCCAAGTGGACGGTCCGCGGCGCGGACAACGGGATCACCTTCGCGGTGTACGGCCCGACCCCCAACACCGTCGCCGCGTTCCACGACGGACGGCTGTACGTGGCCGGCATGACCGCCACGCTCCCGGTCGGGCGGACCGCCGTGGCGGCCATCGACGCGGCCTCCGGCACGGCCGAGTGGACGGTCTCCCTGGACCAGCCGCACACCAAGGGCGGCCTGTTCGTGCCGGGGGCGCGGGCGGGCAGGGCGTACGTCATCGGGCTCGGCGACGGGCAGGACCACGGCCCGCTGCCCCAGGGCGTGCACGTCTGGTGCCTCGACCTGAAGGCGCGGCGGACCGCCTGGTGGTACGGCGACGGCACCGCGTTGTACTTCTCCGCCCTGCCCGCGGGCAGCGACAAGGCGCTCTTCGCGACGACCGGCGCACTGGTCTCGTTGGACGCGGCCGGCAAGGCCGCCTGGACGAAGGCCTTCACGGCGGAGGCCTTCGAGGCGTCCGCCCACCACTACCTCGTCGTCGACGCCGACGGCAGCCTGCGCGCCCTCGACCCCGACAGCGGTGCCGAGGCCTGGAACGTCCCGGGGGTCGCCGGGATGAGCGTCCGCGGCGGAGCCGTCGCCTCCGCCCCGGACGGCGCGCTGCTGTACGTCCTGCTGAAGGACGCCGACGGCGGGTTCTCCCTCGGGGCCCTGGACGCCGCGACGGGCCGCACCGCGTGGCGTACGCCGCTGCCCGCCGAGCCGGCGGCGAGTCCGGCGTCCTCACCGGGCACGGCGGGCCCCGGGGCCTCCACGGCCTCGATCCCGGGCGGCGCCCGGCTGCTCTGCGCGGACGGGAACGTCTACCGGATGGGTGCGGACGGCGTCGTCTGGGCCGCCGACCCGGCCGACGGGAAGCTGCGCTGGAAGTACACCGGAACGAAGGGCACCGACCCCGGCCGCCTGGGCTGGGCCGCCGGCGACGGCCGCCTGTGCATCACCGACCCCGGCGCCGCGACGGTCGCCGTCCTGCGCGCGAACGGAGAGTGAGACGACGTGGGCGTTCGGCCGCTGACCCCCGCGGACCCGGTCCGGGTGGGCCCGTACCTGCTGCTCGGCCGGCTCGGCGAGGGCGGCATGGGCACCGTGTTCCTCGGCCGGTCGGCGGGCGGGCGTACCGTCGCGGTCAAGGTCATCCGTACGGAGTTGGCCGGCGACGCCGCGTTCCGGGACCGGTTCCGGGCGGAGGTCGCCGCCGCCCGGGCCGCCTCCGGGGCCTTCACCGCCCCCGTGGTCGACGCCGACACCGGCGCGGAGGCGCCCTGGCTGGCCACGGCCTTCGTACCGGGGATCCCGCTGCACGAGGCGGTGGCGCTGGGCGGGCCGCTGGAGGAGCCCGCGCTGTGGGCCGTGGCCGCCGGCGTCGCGGAAGCCCTGGTGAACATCCACGCCGCGGGGCTGATCCACCGCGACCTGAAGCCCTCGAACGTCCTGCTGGCCCTGGACGGCCCGTTCGTCATCGACTTCGGCATCGCCCGTGCCGCCGCCGGCCCCGCCCTCACCGCGACGGGCCTGGTCCTCGGTACCCCCGCGTACATGTCGCCCGAGCAGAGCCTCGGCGACCCCCTGACCCCGGCGAGCGACGTCTTCTCCCTCGGGTCGACCCTCGCCTTCGCCGCCCGCGGGACCGCCCCGTTCGCCGCCGGGCCCGTCTCCGCCCTGGAACTCCAGCGCCGGATCGTGCAGGACGAGCCCGACCTGTCGGGCGTCCCGGACGGGATCCGGCTGCTGATCGCCGCCTGCATGGCGAAGAACCCCCTGGACCGCCCCGAGCCGCGGCAGGTCGTCGAGGTGGTCGAGCGGATGGCCGGGGTCCCGCGGCGGGCCGGCGCCTGGCTGCCGCCCCTGCTGGTCGAGGCGGTCGAGGCGGTGGCCGCGGTCCTCGCCCCGACCCTGCCGCACCGCCCCGGCGGCCCGGCTGCGGACGGCGACGATCCCGGCCAAGGGCCCCCGTCCGGCACGGGGTCGGACGGGGTCGCGCAGCCGTCCGGGCCCGGAATCCAACCACCACCGGCGTCGGCACCGGCCCGTCCCGGCCGGCGCAAGGTCCTGCTCGGCCTGGCCGGCGGAGGCCTCGCGCTGGCCGCCGGCGGCGCCGTGGCCGCCCGGGCACTGCGCGGCGCGGGCGGCACGTCGGCGGGCGCCCTGACCGACCCGGCACGCTCCCTCGCCACCGACACCATTGCCAAGCCCCTGTGGACGGCGGAGACGGGCGGCCCCGTGACCCAGGTGACCGGCGATGCGAACACGGTCGTCGCCGTCACCGGCACCCAGGTCCGGGCCTTCGACCTCGCGGGCAAGCCGCGGTGGGAACCGGTGCCCAACGTGTCCGACCCGTCCGGGGCGTACTTGGCCGGCGACCCCGCCGCCGTCGCCGACGGCCTCCTGTTCGTCATGTCCCGCGCGGGCCTCGCCCACCAGGGCCGCGTCCTGCACGCCCTGGACCTCGCCACCGGCAAGGAGGCGTGGCGCATCGCAGCCGGGCAGGACCTGTGGATCCGGTGGGCCTGGATCCCCGGCGTCCTCGACGGCGTGGTCTACGTCAGCGGCTCCACCATGCCGTACGGGGACCTCGACGCCGCGCTGAAGGGCGGCTCGGCGGGCGTCCCCGGGTCGAAGGCCTTCGTCTGGGCCGTCGACCCGGCCGCACGCGCGATCCGCTGGGAGGTCGACGTCGACGACCGCTCCGCCGGGCAGAGCAGGCTCAAGGTGCCCTCGTCCGGCAACCGCCTGCTGTGGGTGACGGCCAATGCCGACGGGAGCACCCCGCGGATGACCGCCCTCGCCACCGCGGGCGGGAAGACCCTGTGGGAGCAGCCCACCCCGGGCGGTGCCGGCAACTCCCTGTCCACCTACTTCGTCGGCCTGGTCCCGTCCTGGAACGACGGGCCCCACTCCTCCGCCGGCGACCGGTTCCTCCACCTGTCCGACCACCTGTACGCCGTCGACGCCGCGAACGGTCAGGTGGCGTGGGCCTCGCAGGGGAAGAGCATCTTCTACACCGCGGTGGCGAGCCCCGACGGCCGCACCGTCTACGGCGTGGCAGCCGGCGGCGTGGGTGCCACCGTCGTCCAGGCTTTCGGGGCCCGCGACGGCACGGTCCGCTGGGCGGGGACCCTGCCCATGGCGAGCGTGGGGCCCGTCGCGGTCCAAGCCACGCCCGACACCGTGTACGTATGGCTCCGGGGCAGGTTGTGGGCCCTGGCCGCGGACACCGGCCTGGCCCGTTGGAGCCACGAGCTGGGCGGCGCCGGAACCACACCCGGCGCCGCCCAGATCGCCCTGTGGACCAACGGCGACCGCGTCTACGGCGCCGACCACCAGGGCGTGACGGCCCTTTCCACCAAGGGCCACTGACGTCCCGTCCGCTCGGCTCACCGCCCGGCCGGACGGCGCGGGCGGTGACGGTGCGGCCGGGGGCGCTACTTGATGCGGTACAGGCAGCCCTTGGGGTTCTTCCCACCGTCGTTGTCGGCGACCTGCTTGCCGTCGACCTTGATCACACACGAGGCCTGCTGCAGCGCCCCGTCGGCCCCCTGGACCGAGCCGGGGACCACCGTCAACAGGCGGCCCGACTTCTGTTCCGCTCCGATGAGCTTGATGGTCTCCGTCTTCGTCCACGGCAGGGTCTGCTGCTCGAAGCCGCTCGTCTCGGCGTTGTACATGACCGAGGTCCTGCCCTGGCCGGACACTTCCAGAGTCACCTCGTGCGTGGCGCTGTCGCCGCCCGTCTTGGCGTCCGGCGCCTTGGCCGCCGGTGCGACCTCCTGGGACGTCGCCGCGCCCTTGGCGCCGGCGTCGCCCGCCTTCGCGCCGCTCTCCTTCCCGCTGTCGCTTCCGCAGCCGGTCAGCAGCGCTGCCGCAGCGAGCAGTGCCAGCCCCGTAACCGTCTTGCGCATGTTCCCCGTTCTCCGTTTCTTGGCATGCCTGTTCGCGCGTCCCCTTGAACGAAGGGGACGACGTCCCATGATCCAATCACGCCCTGTGTCGGTGACTCGCCACCGGGGGGTGCCGAAGCGGGGGCAAGCGGACATCTTGTCTCGCTGGGAGTGAGACTCGGCTACTTTCGGTAACGGATGGGGGTGGCGCGTGCCTTCCGGGAGCTGGTCCGGCCCCCACGGATGCGACCAGGGGACCGGTTCCGGATCGGGACGGTGCCTGCGCGGCGGACGGCCCGTCAGCAGTGTTCGGGGCCGGGGACGTCGAAGCTGCCCCGCTCCCGCGAGGGCGGCTTCGGTCGGGTGGACGGCTGGGGACGCGGCAGTTCTACCGGCCTCTTCTGCGGCGGAGGCGTCCTCGGCGGGTACGACGGCGGCAGCTTCGGGCCCCTGCCCTCCACGACATCGCTCATGCGGCCACGCTACGCCCGGACCGCAGACGCGGTGGCGAGAACGGCGGACTCGGCACGTGTGGGCCTTGGTCGCTCGCGCCCGATGTGTCGCTGCCGGCGACCGCGCCCGGCGTCGAGGGGGGCGGCTCCGTGAAGGGAATCCACCGCCGCGACGAGTTGCACCGCGCAGGGGCCGGGCCGACCCCTCCCGCCCGGCGGCAGAACCCCGTCGCCAGGTGCCCGTGCCCCGGTCGACCGGGAGCTCGCGCCAGCCGCCCGGCAGGAGCGCACGGCCGAGGCACCCTCACCGACCGCCGGGCGGAGGTCCGTTACCGCCCCGGGGCCCCTTGCGCTCCGGACCGGCGGACCTACGGTTCCGTGCGGGGGGCGGGGGTGAGCGGGGCTCCGTTCAGCTCGGTCTTGCCGGGCCCGGTCCACCACAGCTCGCCCTCCGCTGTGAGGTAGGGCACGTCCCCGTCCACCACACCGCCGTGGTCGAGCGCGTCGGCCACCGCGGTCAGGTACACGGCCAGCGACGGCCAGCCGTCGTCGAAGCAACCGACGTCGTCGTGCGCCGCATTGCCGAGGCGGCCGCGGCCGGGGCCCTCACGCATGTCGATGATCTGGGAGTCGCCGTCGCTCTCGGCCCAGGGGATCCACTGCGGGTGCCACCAGGGCTCGCCGTCCCCGTCGGGTTTGGTCAGGTCGGCGTCGTCCCCGGCGATCTCGACGCACATCTGCCAGTGGTCGACGATCCCCGCGACGGACAGGGGCGGCTGCTCGGGCACCAGGTTGGCCCAGGTGGTGATCCCGTTGTGGCAGGCCAGCGATTCCAGGAGGTCGGCGGGGAAGCGGACCCCCATCGCCTCCTGCGCGGCCTCGACCTCGGCGGGGTCCGCCGGCGGCGCGAGCAGCGCGTACGAAGCGGGGGCGTGCCGCTGCATCCACGCGTCGATCCTGGCCCAGGAGCGGGCCACCGGCTGAGGCGCCGGGAAGGTGAGCACCTTGCGCAGGCCCTGCAGGCTCCACAGCCAGTGGGGGTACCGGTCGGTCTCCGCCCACAGTTCCCGCAACTCGGACTGCTCGGCCCCGACCCGGTCCAGTGCGCGGACGGCCACGTCCCGCAGGTCGGCCGGGAGTACGGGAACGGGCTGGTCCGGTCCGTACGCGCTGGTCACCGGCCGGCTGCCGGGGCACTGGGCGGCGACGAGGGCTGCCGCGGCCACCGCTTCGACCGCCAGGTGCTGGTCGAGGGGGGCGTCGTCGGCGTCGAGGACGCGGGCCAGCGCGTCCCGTACGAGGCGGGGCCGGTCGTGCTCGGCGGCCTCGTCGAGGGAGGCGCAGAAGTCCGCGGCGGTGTCGTTGTCGAAGGGGCCGACGTCCCAGGTGCCCATGGTTCTCCTTCCGGATGCTGATCCGCGGATCGTCGCAGGCGCCACTGACAGCGGCTCGGCCGAGCACCCTGCGCCCGCTTCGAGACGGCCGTCGGCAACCCCGTCCGTCACCTGCCGTGGAGGAAGAAGCGGGCCGGGACGAAGAGTTCGTGGCCGGTCAGGAAGCGGACGCGCACCCCGGACTCCGTCCACGTGGTGGATTCGACGCCCTTCGAGCCGAGAGCGGTGTCCACGTCCACCCAGTGTCCGTAGGAGAGACCGGAATCCCTGCCGATCATCATCTTGTAGGAGTCCCGACCGGACAGGCTGTGGCGGTGCACCAGCCCGAGGAAGTGCGGCGACCCGTCCTCGTAGGCCAGGGACGAGGGGGCACTGCTGCGGTACGTCACGTCCGTCCGCGGCCACCACAGCACGGTCATGAGCGCCGTGGTCAGCAGGACGCCTGCCACGCCGCCCAGCAGGAACCTGCCGGTTCCGGTCGTCCGGCGGGGGTGTTCGGTCCGGGCGGGTCGGTCCGGGGGTGACGTCTCGATGATGCCCTCCAGGGTCGGCGTCGCTCCGTGCCGTCGGCCGGAGTCGGGTCTGCTGCGAAGGACGTGGAACCGGGCCGATCGGTTGTCATGCGCAGCGCCCATGGAGCAGGGCCCGTCCGCGCGGGCCGGTGGCTCACGGGGTGAGGACGGTCTTGCCGGTGACCGTGCCGGACTCGGCCAGGCGCAGCGCCCCGGCGGCGCGCGCGAGGGGGAGCCGGGCGGCGATGCGGGGGGTTACTCCGCTGCGACCGGCGGCGGCGAAGACTTCGGTGAGATCGGCCCGCAGTCTGCCCGGCGTGCACCCGCGCGCTGCGGTGGAGCATCTGCCAGGCGGTGATGCCGTTGACGACCAGTGTCTCCGCCTCGGCCGCGGCGAGGTGGTCCGGCACGGGTACGACGTCGTCGGCGTCGACGACGACGTGGCTGGCCCAGCCGCCGACCTTCACCAGCGCGCCGACCCGCTGCCCGACCAGGCCCGGATCGGCTCCCTCCCCGACCGTCACGACCGTGCCCACCAGGTCGTACCCCGGTACGAACGGGAACGGCGGCTGGTCGTCGTACCGCTCGCGACGCATCTGCTGCTCGAAGCCGGCACCGCCGACCTCCCCGGCCTCGCCGACACCCTGCGCGAGTGGGCCCTCGAAGACCCCCAGCGGTACTTCCTGGTCTACGGCACGCCCGTCCCCGGCTACCGGGCGCCCGAGGACACCGTCCACATCGCCGACGAGATCACGGCCGTCCTGCTGGACGCCTGCCACGCCGCAGGCCCGGCGGCGGGCGCCGCCGGGCCCCTCGACGCCCACCTCGACGCCCACCTCGCCGAGCACCGCGCCCGGGTGGGCGAACACCCCGCCCCGGCACCGACGCTCCGCCGGGCCCTCACGTTCTGGACCCGACTGCACGGCGTCCTGTCCCTCGAACTCGCGGGCCACTTCACGGGATGGGGTTCGACCCCGCCGTGCTCTACACCGGCGAGACGGAAGGCCTCCTCCGGGCCGACGGCGCCTGACGCGAGCGGACGGTGTCGAAGCGTGCGACGAGCGCCGTCGCGTCATCGGCGTCGAGGCCGATCCCGAACTCATCGGCCAACAGCGTCGGCAGCTCCTCGGCCGGCACCCGGCGGCTCTCCGCCGTGAAGTCCGGCAGCAGCGTGGTGAGTTCCGTGTCGTGCAGGACGAGCCGCCGGTCCGCCGCGGGCCTCTGCACCAGCAGTGTGTCCTGGAAGGGCGAGCGCGGGTGCGTGTAGGTGAAATGGCTGGTCATGAGGTAGTCGATCGGGAGGCGCGGCTCCGTCCCGATGGCGTACAGGTCGTACCAGCCGTGCTGCCGCAGCCGGCGCAGCACCAGGGGCCCGGGCATGCCCGCCGTCGGGCCCTCCTCGCGGACCAGCCCGTACGTCCAGCCGCCCTGCCGCACCACCTCGCCGTCCCGCAGCCGCAGCGGGGCGAGGAGGCCTTCGGCGCCGAAGCCCACGTCCGTGAACCACTCCTCGCCGTCCAGCTCCACCCGCAACGACGCGTGCGTGGCCGGGAGCGTGGGCCCCTCGTTCACGCGCACGCGCGACGCCGTCGCGGTGAAGGCGAAGCCGATCGCCTCCAGGGCCGCCGCGTAGAGGAGCGTGTGCTCGCTGCAGGTGCCCCCGCGCTGCCGCCGGACCATCTTCGCCTGGAGGGACTCCAGATCGAGCCGGACGGCCCGACCCAGGACGGCCTCCAGGTTCTCGAAGCCGATCGACGCGACGTGCGCGGCGTGCAGCGCACGCAGCACCTCCGACGTCGGTTCGCGCGCGCCCTCGTACCCGATGCGCGCCAGATAGGCGTCGAGGTCCAGCCGCTCCGCGCCCCATACGCAACCGCCCGGCCCGCCCATGTGATCCTCCGTCACTACGTTCGTCGTCCGTCGTCCGTCATCCGTGGTCCCGACCCGCGCCGCGCCGCGACGGCTCGGAATGCGACCACCACGCTGCCAGGCCGCCGCACGGCTCCGGGACGTCGGCGCCGACCCGGATGAGCGGCCACCCCCCGCCGCACCGCTGCCCAGCTCGGAGCACGACCTCCGACCCCGGTGACGCCCTGTCACCCGTACGGGGCACGCCGAGGCGGGCCCGCGCCGATCGGCCGCGTACCGACCGGCCGCTCCCCGGGCTGCCGCCGGCCGGTGAGTCGCAGGTGAGCCCGCGGTGAGCGCTCCCCCCGAAGGTGATGACGTCACCGGTCCGACCGGAGGCAGGCAGGGCAGGGAGCGCCGGGCACGGCACGGCACCGGCCGAACACGCGACCCGCACCACACAGCAGAGGCAGAGGAGCACCGACATGGGCGAGCAGCAGCTGACCGGCAGGACCGCACTGGTGACCGGAGGGTCGCGCGGCATCGGACGGGCCGTCGCCCTGCGTCTGGCCGCCGAGGGGGCGCTGGTCGCGGTGCACTACGGCGGGAACGAGACCGCCGCCGACGAAACCGTGGCGCGGATCACCGGGGCGGGCGGGCGCGCGTTCGCCGTCCGGGCCCGGTTCGGTGAGGCCGGAGCGGTGGACCGGCTGTTCGAAGGGCTGGCCCGCGGGCTGGCGGAGCACGGCGCGAAGGGCCTGGACGTCCTCGTCAACAACGCCGGCATCATCTCGGGCCACTCCATCGGGCAGGTCACGGAGGAGGAGTTCGCCACGCTGATGGCCGTCAACGTGAGCACCCCGTTCTTCGTGATCCAGCGGGCGCTGCCGCTGCTGAACGACGGCGGCCGCATCATCAACACGGGGTCGACTGCCAGCCGGTTCGCGGTCTCCACCCAGATCGGCTACACGGTCAGCAAGGCGGCGCTGGAGGCCATGGGCCCCTCCCTCGCCAACGAGCTGGGCCCGCGCGGCATCACGGTGAACACGGTCGCGCCCGGAGCCGTCCGCACCGACCTGACCGCCGGCTACACCGCGATCCCGGAGGTCGTCGCCGGTCTGGAGGCGATCTCCGCGCTCGGGCGGATCGGCGAGCCGGAGGACGTGGCCGACGTGGTGGGCTTCCTGGCGGGCCCGCAGGGGCGCTGGGTGACCGGCCAGACCGTCGACGTCTCCGGCGGGACCTGGCTCGGCCCGATCGCCGCCGCGCCCCGCTGAACTGCCCTGATTCCACTGGGGGATAATCGCCGGCATGTGGTTCGGCATCCTCGGTGAGACCCAGGCACGGCAGGACGACGGGACCGAGGTACCGCTCGGTGGACCCGCACGGCGGGCCCTGCTCGCGCTGCTGCTGATCCGCCCGGGCGCGGTCGTGTCGGCCGAGCGGCTGGCCGAGGAGATCGAACCGGGCGGGACCGTCTCCGCGCACGCGCTCCAGTCGCAGGTCTCCCGGCTGCGCACGGCCCTGGGGCGGGCGGCCCCCATCGAACGGGTCGGCGCCGGCTACCGGATAGCCGTCGCGGACGAGGCCGTGGACGCCGCCCGCTTCGAACGACTGGCCGCCGAAGGGCGCACCGCACTGGCCGACGGCGACCCCGTACGGGCGGCCGCGGTGCTGCGCTCGGCGCTGGAACTGTGGCGCGGCCCCGCCCTGGACGGGCTCGACGGCAGCGGGACGGCCCGGGCCGCGGCGGGACGGCTGGAGGAGGCGCGTCTCGCGGCCCTGGAGGACCGGATCGAGGCCGAACTCCGACTCGGCGAACACCGCGGCGCCGTACCGGAGCTGCGCGAGCTGGTCGGCCGCCACCCGCTGCGGGAGCGGCTGGCCGGTCTGCTGATCCGCGCGCTGTTCGCCCAGGGCGGGCGGGCCGAGGCGCTGGTGGTGTTCGAGGCGACCCGGCGGCACCTGGCTGACGAGCTGGGCGCCGACCCGTCCGCCGAACTCGGCGCACTGCACCGTGAGTTGCTGGACGCCGCGCCTTCGTCCGCGCCCGCCGCGCCGCCCGCCCAGCTGACCTCGTTCGTGGGCCGTGAGGAGGCCGTGGCCGAGGCTGCCGGGCTGCTGCGGGTGTCCCGGCTGGTCACGCTGATCGGACCCGGCGGTGTCGGCAAGACCCGGCTGGCCGTCGAGGTCGCGGTCACCGCCGACCCGGCCCGTGCAGTGCATGCAGTAAGTGCAGTAAGTGCAGTAAGTGCAGTCCGTGCCGCCGGCGGCGCGGCGGCAGCGGACGCCGCTGCAGCAGCCGACGCCGTCTGTTTCGTCGAGCTGGCGGCACTCCACGACAGCGGATCACCGGCACAGGCCGTACTGGCCGCGCTCGGACTGCGCGAGAACGGCCTCCAGATGGGGGACGCCGCCCCGCGGACCGCGATCGACCGGCTGATCGCGGCCCTCTCCGACCGCGTCCTCCTGCTCGTCCTGGACAACTGCGAACACGTCGTCGACGAGGCCGCGGCCCTGGCGGCCCGCCTCCTCGCGGCCTGCCCCCGGTTGCGCGTGCTGGCCACGAGCCGCGAACCGCTCGGGGTCATCGGCGAGCACGTCCAACAGGTCCGGCCGCTGGACGACGCCGCCGCGGTACGCCTCTTCGCCGACCGGGCCCGGGCCGTGCGCCGCGGCCCGACCGGCGACCCCGAGGTCGTACGCCGGATCTGCACGGCCCTCGACGGCCTGCCGCTCGCCATCGAACTCGCGGCCGCACGCCTGCGCACCCTCGAACCCGACGACCTCGCCGGACGCCTCGACGACCTCCTCGGCATCACCGCCCGCGGCAGCCGCACCTCAGCCGAACGGCACCGCACGATGCGCTCCGTGGTCGCGTGGAGCTGGGACCTGCTGTCGGAGGCCGAGCAGCGCGCCGCCCGGCGCTTCACGGTCTTCGCCGGCGGCGCGACGGCGCACGCCGCGCTGGAGGTGTGCGGCACGGACGCCGACACCCTGGAGTCACTGGTCGACAAGTCCCTGGCGGAGGCCGTGGGCTCCGGGCGCTACCGGATGCTGGAGACGATCCGCGCGTACGGCACCGAACGGCTGGAGGCGGCGGGCGAGGGCGAGGCCACCCGGCGCGCCCACGCCCGGAACCTGCTGGAGCTGCTGCGCCGCGCCGACCCGCACCTGCTGCGGGCCGAACAGCTGGAATGGCTGCCGCGCGTGACGGCCGAGCACGACAACCTCCTGACCGCACTGCGCTGGGCGGTCGGCGCCCGCGAGGTGCCCACCGCCCTGGAACTCCTCGCCTCGGCCGCGACGTCCCTGTGGATCCGCGGCGCGTCCGCCGCTGCCGCCCCGCACGCGATCGCCCTGCTCACGGCTGGAGCCGACACGTCGGAGGTCGGCACGGGGGAAGCCGCCACGGGGGAAGCCGCCACGGTGGAGTCCGGCAGGGTGGAGGCCGTCGCCTCCGCCGAGGGGCTCGGCGAGGAGTACGCCGCCTGCGTGCTGTTCGCCGCGTCCACCGTGGCCGGCCGCCCGCTCTGGCAGCGCCACCGCGCGACGGCACACGAGGCGCTGGCCGCGGCGTGGCCGGGCGACCGCGCGGGCCGGTACCCGGTGGTCCTGCTGCTCTGGATGATGCGGCACGCAGGGGAGACCTACGCGGCGGAGACCCCGAACAGCCCGCACGCCGAGGACGTCGAGGACATCCGGCACGCGCAGGACGCCCACGAGGCCCGAAGGGCGTTCGGGCTCGTCTCCTCCCAACGCGACTGCCCCGACCCGTGGGCGCGCGCGGCAGCCCGGTACGTGTCCGGCTACGCGACCCTCGGCGAGGGCGACCCCGAAGGCGCCGAGCGCGCCTTCGACGCGGCCGCCGAGCAGTTCCGAACGCTCGGCGACCGCTGGGGCACCGCGCTGGCCCTGGACGCCCTCGCCGGCCTCGCGGGCGCGTACGGCGACGCCGCCCGGGCCGTCGCGCTGACCGACCGGGCGCTCACCCTCACCGAGGAACTCGGCGCCGTGGAGGACTCCGCGGACCTCCTGGTCAACCGGGGCGACCACCGCCTGCCCCACGACCCGGCCGCGGCCCGCGACGACTACGCCTCGGCAGCCGCCCTCGCCCGCGGCAGCGGCAGCCCGGCGGCCCTCGCCGCAGCCCTGCGCGGCCTCGGCGACATCGCCCTGCGGGAGGGGCGCCCGGACGAGGCGGAACGGCTCTACACCGATGCGCTGGACCGGATCGACCCCCACTGGGTCAAGAGCCTCGGCAACCGGGTGCGTTGCCTCGGCGGGCTCGGCCGGATCGCCGAGGCCCGCGGCGACCGTGCGGCGGCCCGGGCGTACTACGGCCGCGCCGCCGGATCCGTGGCCGCGGTGGGCCCGTCCGTGCCGGACGCCCTGCGCATGATGGGCCTGCCCGAAGAGCTCGTCACGGCGGTGAGCGCGCGGTGAGCGCCCCGTAAGCGGGCCCCGGCAGGCTCACCGGCATGACGAACGCGAACGCGCACCCGAACCCGGCGGCCCCGAACCCGACCTCGAACCCGGCGGGCCAGAACCCGAGCCTCCACGTCCTGATCTCCGGCGCCTCCGTCGCCGGGCCCGCACTCGCCCACTGGCTCCACCGGTACGGCTTCACCACCACGATCGTGGAGCGCGCCCCCGCCCTGCGCGACGGCGGCTACGCCGTCGACTTCCGGGGCGGGGCGCACCTGTCGGTCCTGCGGCGCATGGGCATCCTGGACGCCGTCGAACGCGCCCGCACGGGCACCGGCTCCATGGCGTACGTCAACGACGCCGGCAAGCCGGTGGCGGAGCTCCCCGCCGACCTCTTCGCCGGGGACGTGGAGATCCTCCGCGGCGACCTGGCCCGCATCCTGTACGACGCGACCGCGGCGCACACCGAGTACGTCTTCGGGGACTCGATCACCTCGATCGCCGAGGACGCGCACGGCGTGGACGTCACCTTCGAACGCGGCGCCCCGCGCCGCTTCGACCTGGTGATCGGGGCCGACGGCCTCCACTCCACCACCCGCCGCCTGGCCTTCGGCCCGGAGGAGGACTTCGTCCGCCACCTGGGCGTCTACTGCGCCGTCTTCACCACCGCCAACCACCTCGGCCTGGACCGCACCGGCCACGCCTACCGCACCGCGAACCGGCTGGTGGCGATGTACAGCGCCCGCCGGAACACCGAGGCCAAGGCCGTCTTCTACTTCGGCTCCCCGGACCTGGGCCTCGACCGCCGCGACGTGGCGCGGCAGCAGGACGTCCTCGCCGAGCAGTTCACCGGCAACGGCTGGCAGAGCGACCGGCTGCTGCACGACATGCGGTACGCGCCGGACTTCTACTTCGACTCCGTCGCCCAGGTCCACATGGGCCGCTGGACGCGCGGCCGTGTCGCGCTGGTCGGCGACGCAGCCCACTGCCCCTCGTCGCTGTCGGGCATGGGCACGGGCCTCGCCCTGGTCGGCGCCTACGTCCTCGCGGGCGAACTGGCCGCGGCGCGCGGCGACCACCGCATCGCGTTCGCCCGCTACGAGGAGGAGGTACGGGCGTACGCGGAGGGCTGCCGCAAGATGGGCGACGGCGTCGCCAAGCTCATGGTCCCCGGCAGCCGCATCGCGGCGGCCCTCCTGAACCGCTACTACAAGCTGATGCCGTACCTGCCGGGGAAGGACATGGCGGCGAAGATCGCCCGCAGGACCGCGGAGAACATCACCCTGCGTGACTACCCCTGCTGACACGGATCCGGGCGCCGCAGCGACATCACCACCCACTTGCACTTAGTTCAAGTCCACGGTTATGGTTCTTCACGTGCCGGACTTGAACTAAGTGCAAGTCCTCGAACCGGGAGGTCCCCCATGAACGCGCTCGCCGTTGCCGCCGCCGTCGCCCAGCTCCTCGTCGCCGCCGCGTTCCTGAGCATCCCGCTCCTGCGCCACCGCTTCGGTGCGGTCGCCAAGGCCGCGGCGGTGGCCGAGCTGCGCCGCCAGGGCGTCCGGCCCGCGGTGCTGGAGGAGAACAAGCTCCGGTTCGACGCGAGCGGTCACGAGTGGTGGGCGCCGGGCGCCTTCGCCGTCGTCAACATCGCCGCCGCCGCGCTCAACCTGGCCGGTAGCCCCTGGGGTACGACCCTGACCTGGGTGTTCTCCTCGATCGCGTTCCTGGCCAACATCGCGATCCTGCAGAGCCAGCTGGGCGCGGTGAAGTCCGTCCGGGCCGCGTTCCGTCGCAAGGGCGACGCCGAGCTGCTGCGCGTCGACGTCCCCGCCTTCCTCGCCGCCGCCGAGGGTGCCTTCCCGGCCTGGACCCGCGTCCTGCAGAACGTCCGCCACACCGTCGTCTTCGCCGGCTCGGCCCTCGCCCTGACCGCCGCCGCCCTCATCTGACCCGCAGCCGGAACCCTCCCGCACACGTGTGAAGCACGCAGGCCACCATCCCCCGGCGGGGGATGGTGGCCTCTGTGGTTGCGTGGTGCGGGGTCAGCCGATCAGCTTCTTGTAGGCCGCGGCGTCGAGCAGGCCGTTGCCCGGGGCGCCCGCCTTCGGCTTGATCTTGAACAGCCAGGCCTCGTACGCGCCGTCGTTCACTTCCTCGGGCGTTTCGACGACGTCCATGTTCACGGCGACCACTTCGCCACTGACCGGGGAGAAGATGTCGGAAGCGACCTTGACCGACTCCACGACGCCCACGGCCTCCCCGGCCTCGACGGCCCTGCCCACCTCGGGCAGGTCCAGGAAGACGATGTCCCCGAGTGTCTTCTGGGCGTGGTCGGTGAGGCCGATCGTCACCGTCCCGTCGCCTTCGGTACGCACCCACTCGTGCTCGTCGGTGTACTTGAGATCGGTAGGGACGTTCGACACGGCAGGGCTCCCTGGAAGACGACGTAAGGTGATCAACCGGTTACACGGTGCCATGTCGGCCGGGCTTACGTGATGACTTACGGAGGGGGCGCGCCCAAAGCCCGGCCGGCTGTGTGGCTCGGGCCGACCCCGACGGGTGGAGCCGGACGTGCGGGTCAGGGCGTGCCGGGCGGCTGCCGCTCCGCCAGCTGCTCCTGTGCCCATTCGGCCCACTCGCGCTGGGTGGCGCTCAGCCGCAGGCCCCACTCCATGACGATCCGGCCGTAGACCGACAACGAGTCCTCCCCCTGCGCCACGTTCCTGCCGAGCTCGGCGAGCCGGTCGTTGCGTTCCGCGGCGCGTTCGGCCTGTCGGCGCAGGTAGGTGAGGGCCTCGTCGGGTTCGAGCTGGTCGAGGAAGAAGACGCGCAGGAGCATGTCGCTGCGGCGGACCTGGGTGGGCTCGACCTCGGTCAGCCAGTGGTGCAGCTCGCTGCGCCCCTCGGGCGTGATCGCGTACTCCTTGCGGCCGCGGGGCCCTTCGGCGGCGACGGTCACCAGCCCGGACTTCTCCAACTTGCCCAGTTCCCCGTAGAGCTGGCTCTGGGTGGCGGGCCACACGTTGGCGAGGGAGACGTCGAAGGTGCGCAGCAGGTCGTAGCCGCTGGCCGGTCCACCGGCGAGCAGGCCGAGTACGGCGTGACGAAGGCTCATGGCCTCACGTTACACCTTTGACATGTCGGCGCAGGACCCTCTACCTTCGACATGTCAGTTATGGAATGTCACCCGAGAGGTTGGGTCTCGTGTTCGGTTACCTCCGTTCGTTCCTGCCGTGGATCTCCTTCGCCGTCCTCAGCACCAACGGCCAGTACCGGTACGGAGCCCTGGCCGGCTTCCTCCTGGCGGCCGTCCTGCTGGTGGTGGACCGCAGGGCCGGTCGCCCCTGGGACGCGCAGATCATCGAGATCAGCTCCGCCGTCTTCTTCGGGGGACTCGCGGTGGCGGCCTTCGCGGTGACGCCGGCGCCGCTCGGCGCGTACGGGCCGGCCGCCTCGGTGGGCTGGCTCGCCCTCACCGCATGGGGATCCCTCGCGATACGGCGGCCCTTCACCCTCGGCATCGCCAAGACCATGGCACCGCCCGAGGCCCACGGGACCAGGATCTTCCGGCGTGTCAACACGGTCGTGACCACCGCCTGGGCGGCGGCCTTCACGCTGAACGCGGCCGGACTGGCCCTCCTCCTCCACTACGCCCCGCACGCCACGACCGCACTGCTCGCCGTGAAGGTCTGCGGCTTCGCGGTCCCGGCGGTCTTCACGGCCCGCTACACGCAGGCCACCACCCGGCGGCCCGGGGCGGCGGCGGGCTGAGCGGCGCCCTCACAGGTGGCGGCGTGCGATCGCGACGAAGGCGTCGATCAGCTCGCGCGTGGCGTCACGCCGGGGCAGCAGGGTGTCGAGGGGGGGGGGGGGGGGGGGCCCGCCCCCCCCCCCCCCCCCCCCCCCCCCCCCCCCCCCCCCCCCCACCCCCCCCCCAAACCCCCCCCCCCCCCC
>NZ_JBVHVT010000052.1:2853-62539 GCF_055564695.1 Streptomyces sp. NPDC029014 | reverse complement strand
CTCCCCCCCCACACCCCCTCCCCCCCCCCCCCCTCTCCACCCCCCCCCCCCCCCTCTGCCCCCCCCCCCCCCCCCCCCCCCCCCCCCCCCCGCCTCGGGCGGGTACCGCCGCTACGCCTGGACCGGCGCCGACGCCGACTGCCGGCTCTGGTTCCGGATGCAGGCGGAGGCCCGCCGCCTCGACGTCGAGACGGACCGCAACGGCAACCAGTGGGCGTGGCTCGGCGACCCGACCGCCGGTGACGCCGTCGTCACCGGCTCCCACCTGGACTCCGTCCCCGACGGCGGCGCCTTCGACGGCCCCCTCGGTGTCGTGTCCGCCTTCGCCGCGCTCGACGAACTCCGTGCCCGTGGCGTCCAGTTCAGGCGTCCCCTCGCCATCGTCAACTTCGGTGACGAGGAGGGCGCCCGCTTCGGGCTGGCCTGCGTCGGCTCCCGCCTCACCTCCGGCCAGCTGACCAAGGAGAAGGCGTACGAGCTGCGCGACGCCGACGGGATCAGCCTTCCGCAGGCGATGGAGGCCGCCGGGTACGACCCCGAGGCCATCGGGCCCGACCCCGAGCGCCTCGCCCGCATCGGCGCGTTCGTCGAACTCCACGTCGAACAGGGCCGGGCCCTGGACCTGTCCGGGGACGCCGTCGGCATCGCCTCCGCCATCTGGCCGCACGGCCGCTGGCGGTTCGACTTCCGCGGCGAGGCCAACCACGCGGGCACCACCCGCCTGGTCGACCGGCGCGACCCGATGCTCACCTACGCGGAGACCGTGCTGGCCGCCCGTACGGAGGCCGCGCTCGCCGGAGCCGTCGCCACGTTCGGGAAGATCTCCGTCGAGCCGAACGGCGTCAACGCCATCCCCTCCCTGGTGCGGGGCTGGCTCGATTCCCGCGCCGCCGACCAGGACACCCTCGACACCGTGGTCACCGCCATCGAGAAGGCCGCCCGCGAGCGCGCCGACAAGGACGGCATCGACCTGGCGGTCGTCCGGGAGTCCTTCACCCCGGTCGTCGAGTTCGAGCACGCCCTGCGCGACGAGATCAACCGGATCCTGGGCGGGTCCGTCCCCATCCTCGGCACCGGCGCCGGACACGACGCGGGAATCCTCTCCGCGGCCGTCCCGACCGCCATGCTGTTCGTGCGCAACCCCACCGGCGTCTCCCACTCCCCGCGGGAGTTCGCCCCCGAGGACGACTGCGTGGCCGGCGTCCTCGCCCTCGCCGACGTACTGGAAGGCCTGGCATGTCGTTGAACATGCACGTGTTGAACATGCACGCGGTGAAGACGTACTGGCTGGAGCACGCCTGGCTCGGCACCGCCGTCGAGCCGGGCGTCGCCCTGGACGTGTCCGACGACGGGCGGATCGCCGCCCTGCGCACCGGGGTGGACGCGCCGCCGCCCGGCGCCGAGGTGCTGCGCGGCCTGACCCTCCCGGGCCTGGCCAACGCCCACAGCCACGCCTTCCACCGGGCCCTGCGCGGCGTGGTCCAGGTCGGCTCGGGCACCGGATCATCCCCGCTTGGGCAGGGAGCAAGCCCGGTGGAGGGCATGGGGCGTGCGCCGGATTCATTCTGGACCTGGCGTGAAGTCATGTACGGCGTAGCCCAGAACCTCACCCCGGAGAGCTATTTCGCGCTCGCGCGTGCGACGTACGCCGAGATGGCGCTGGCCGGCATCACCAACGTCGGCGAGTTCCACTACGTCCACCACGCGCCCGGCGGCACCCCGTACGCCGACCCGAACGCCATGGGCGAGGCCCTGATCGAGGCCGCCGCGGCCGCCGGCATCCGCATCACCCTCCTCGACACCGCCTACCTCTCCGCCGGCTTCGGCGAGGCCCCGAGCGAGCACCAGCGGCGGTTCTCCGACGGCACCGCCGAGGCCTGGGCCGAACGCGTCTCGGCCCTCAAGCCCCGCGCGCACGCCCTGATCGGCGCTGCCGTCCACTCCGTGCGGGCCGTCCCCGCCGGACAGCTCGCCACCGTCGCCCACTGGGCGCAGGAGCGGCAGGCCCCGCTGCACGTCCACCTGTCCGAGCAGACCGCCGAGAACGACGCCTGCCTGGCCGCCCACGGCTGCACCCCCACCCGGCTCCTCGCCGACCACGGGGTGCTCGGCCCGCGCACCACCGGCGTCCACAACACGCACCTCACCGACGAGGACATCGCCCTCCTCGGTGGGACCGCCACCGGCACCTGCATGTGCCCCACCACCGAACGCGACCTCGCCGACGGCATCGGCCCGGCCGGGCGGCTCCAGCAGGCGGGCAGCCCGCTGTCGCTGGGCAGCGACAGCCACGCCGTGATCGACCTGCTGGAGGAGGCGCGCGCGATGGAGCTGAACGAGCGGCTGCGCAGCCGGACGCGGGGGCACTGGACGGCGAACGCACTGCTGACCGCTGCTACGGAGGACGGCCATGCCGCCCTCGGTCTGGCGGACGCCGGCCGGCTGGAGGCCGGCGCGCTCGCCGACTTCACCACCGTCGCGCTGGACACCGTCCGCACCGCCGGGCCGCTGCCGCGGCTCGGCGCCGAGACGGCGGTCTTCGCGGCCTCGGCCGCGGACGTCCGGCACACGGTGGTCGGCGGCCGCCACATCGTCCGCGACGGCGCCCACGCCCTGGTCCCCGACGTCCCGTCCGCGCTGGCCGAAGCGATCGCGGCCGTCCGCGGCTGACGTTCCCCCACCCCGCCCGGACCCCCGCGCTCCAACGCCGGCGAGGCCGGAGAATCCAGCCCGCGCGGCGTTCGAGCGCACCGGGCGCGAAGCGCCCGGAACGGGTCCGGGGCGGCGCCCCGGTTTCGGGAAGGGGCGGGGTGGGGGGAGAGACAACTCCGAGAGGAACCCATGACCACCACCGTCATCACGAACATCGGCAGCCTGGTCACCAACGACCCCGCCCAAGGCGACGGCACCCCCCTCGGCCTCATCGAGAACGCCGCCGTCGTCATCGACGACGACACCATCGCCTGGGTCGGCGAAGCCGCCGCGGCCCCGACCGCGGACACCGCCTTCGACGCGCAGGGCCGGGCCGTCATCCCCGGCTTCGTCGACTCCCACTCCCACCTCGTCTTCGCCGGCGACCGCACCGCCGAGTTCAACGCCCGCATGTCCGGGCGCAGCTACTCCGCCGGCGGCATCCGCACCACCGTCGCCGCCACCCGCGCCGCCTCCGACGCGGAGCTGGAGGCCAACCTGGTGCGCCACCTCGACGAGGCCCGCCGCCAGGGCACGACCACCTTCGAGACCAAGTCCGGCTACGGCCTGACCGTGGCCGACGAGGCCCGCGCCCTGCGGATCGCCGCCGCGCACACCGAGGAGGTCACCTACCTCGGCGCGCACATCGTCTCCCCGGACTACGCCGAGGACCCGGCCGCGTACGTGGACCTGGTCACCGGCGAGATGCTGGAGGCCTGCGCCCCGTACGCCCGCTGGGTCGACGTGTTCTGCGAGAAGGGCGCCTTCGACGGCGACCAGGCCCGGGCGATCCTGACCGCGGGCGCCGCAGCCGGGCTGATCCCGCGCGTCCACGCCAATCAGCTCTCCTACGGCCCCGGCGTACAGCTGGCCGTCGAGCTCGGCGCGGCCTCCGCCGACCACTGCACCCACCTCACCGACGCCGACGTCGATGCCCTGGCCCAGGCCGCGGACACCACCGTCGCCACCCTGCTGCCGGGCGCCGAGTTCTCCACCCGCGCCCAGTGGCCCGACGCCCGCCGGCTGCTCGACGCGGGTGCGACGGTCGCGCTGTCCACGGACTGCAACCCGGGGTCCTCGTACACGAGCTCGATGCCGTTCTGCATCGCGCTCGCCGTCCGGGACATGCGCATGACCCCCGACGAGGCCGTCTGGGCCGCCACCGCCGGCGGCGCCCGCGCGCTGCGCCGCACCGACATCGGCGCGCTCACCCCGGGCGCCCGCGCCGACCTGGCCCTGCTGGACGCCCCGAGCCATGTGCACCTGGCGTACCGGCCCGGCGTCCCGCTGGTGTCGGCGGTCTGGCAGCGCGGGGTCCGCGCGGCCTGATCCGTCGGGCCTGATCCGTCGGGCCTGATCCGCGCGTCCTTTGTCTTCCCCTTGCAGGGTCCCGGGCGTACCTTGTGGCCCCAATCTGATGTGTCGTCAGTAACTTGCGGCCCGAGGGGAAGACGAAGGTGCCCAACCGGATACGCTCCACCGCGCTCGCGCTGGGCGCCGCGCTGGCCGGATCGGCGGCCGTGCTCGCCGCGGCCCCCGTCGCCCACGCCGATGTCGTCGACGTCGCGTACGACTGCAAGACCCCCATCGGGGACAAGTCCGCGGTCTCGCCCATCGACATCAAGGCCGTCAAGCAGGGCGACGGCTACAAGTTGACGATGTCCTTCCAGAAGGGCGTCTCGTCCAGCCCCATCGAGCTCGGCAAGGGGGCGATGAACCCGAGCGCGGTCATCGCGCTCGGCGGCGCGGAGCAGGGCTCCGTACCGGTCTCGGGGGCGGCCAACTCCGAGGCGATCCCGCCCAACACCCCCATCAAGATCACTGATCTGTCGGGCACCTACACCCCGAAGAAGAGCGGCAAGGTCACCTTCACCGCGGGCGTGCTCACCATCAAGGCCATGGGGACCACCACCACCTGCACCCCCGGCAACAACCCGAAGCCCTCCCTCGAACTGGACGTCACGGCCGCCGGCGGGGGATCGGGGTCCGGGTCAGCGGGTGCTGGCGGTAGCGGGGTCGACTCCCTGCCGCAGACCGGCCCCGCCGACTCCGTCACCGCGCTCGGCACGCTCGGCGGCACCGTGCTGCTGTCCGGCACCGCCGGCCTGCTCTGGCTGACCCGGCGCCGCCGGCAGGCCCGCACCTGAACGGAGCACCCCCGGCCATGCCCGTGCTCCCCGCCCGCCGCCGCGGCCCGCTCGCGCCGCTGCTCGTCGCCGCCGCAGCGCTGTACGCCGCGGCGGCGGCCCCGGCGGCGGCCGCGGTGGTCGCCGCAGCCCCGGTGGTCGCGGCCGCCGCCGAGTCCGACTGGACCGCCGCTCCCGCCGGGGGCGCCACCGGCAGCCTCCGCACGGCCTTCTACCTCGCGGGCGCGCCCGGCACCGTCCTGGAGGACCGCCTCGCCCTGGACAACCCCTCCGACCGGGAGCGCACCCTCACCCTGCGCGGGGCCGACGCCCACCACACGGCGGAAGGGGGCCTCGCCGTGCGCCCCACCGACACCACCGCGGGTGCCGGCGCCGCCTCCTGGATCAGCTTCGGCACCGCCGCCACCGTGAAGCTGCCCGCCCGTACCCGAGCGGTCGTCCCCTTCACCGTCACCCTGCCGCCCGCCGCCCTGCCCGGCGACCACCCGGCGGCCGTGGTCGCAGCCGAGGCCGGCGGCCGCGAGGCCGGGGTACGGGTCCACCTGCGCGTCGGCGGCCCGGCCCTGGCCGCGCTGACCGTCGAGGACGTCGCCGTACGCGGCCGGGGCGCCCGGGCCGAGGTCGGCTACACCCTGGTCAACCGCGGCAACGTGACCCTCGCGCCCGGGCTGTCCCTGCGGGCCGAGGGGCTCCTCGGAGCCGTTCCCGGCCGCACGCACCGCGCGCTGCCGGTGGAGCTGCTGCCCGGCCAGCGGGTCCGGCTGTCCGAGCCGTGGCCCGGCGCGCCGCTCCTCGACGACGTCGACCTCACGCTGACCGTCACCGCCCCCGGGGCCGCCCCGGCGAGCGCCCGCGCGTCCGTCCGGCTCGTGCCGGGGGGCACCGCCGGGTGGGTGGGCGCGGCGCTGCTCGTCCTCGGCGGGGCGGCCCTGGTCGCGCTGGCCCTCGTACGCGGGCGGCGGGCCCGGCGGGAGCCGCCGCCCGCGCCCGGGGAACCCGTACGGGCGGCGGGCCGCACTCCGGACCACGAGCTGACGGGAGCAACCACGTGATCGGCACGCTCAGGGCCCGGCTCGCGGCAGGGGCGGCACTGCTGCTGTGCCTCCTCGCACTGGCCCCGACAACCTCCGCGGCCTCCGCTCCCGCCGCCACGGCGGCCGCTGCCGAGCCCGCCGTGGCGCTCTCGCTCCAGGAGGCCGCGAAGGGCGCCGAGATCACCGTCACCGGCACCGGCTGGCGTCCCAAGACCCTCGTGATGCTGCTGCTCTGCGGCCAGAACATGATCGGCGGCACCAACAGCTGCGCCAACGCCGACGGCGCCGCCGTCTCGACCGGCGACGACGGCCGGTTCACGGCCCGACTGGCCGTCGTCGCCCCGCCCAAGCCCTGCCCGTGCGTCGTGAACGTCACCTCGGTCGGCGGGGACCGGGCCACCGTCGCCACCGCCCTGAAGATCACCGATCATCCGGTGGCCGAGCTGCCCGCGGAGCCGGGCAGCCCGCGCCTGGCCATGCTGAGCGGGGCCCGGCTGGCCGGCGAGGACGGGATCCTGACCCGGTTCGGCGCCCCGCCCGGGCGGACGTTCACCGTCACCGTCGGGAACCTCGGGCCCGCCCCCGTCAAGGACCCCGTCTTCCAGCTGGGCACCGCGCACGGCGTGCTCGCTCCGCTGTGGGAGGAGGTCCGGTGGAAGGGCACCATCCCGCCGGGCGGCAAGGCCGAGGTCCGGCTCCCGGTCGGCCTGTCCGCCGGTGCCCACGGCGACTACACGGTCTCCCTCAAGTACGCCGACACGGTCGTGGCCACGCAGCCGTGGCGGGTGTCCCGGCCGTACGGGGTGCTGCTCTTCTGGGCCCTGCTCCTGCTGGTGGTCCCGGCCGGGCTGTTCCGTGCCGGGATGGCCGTCGTGGACCGGGTCCGGCCGCGCGCGGCACCGGCGGCGACGGCTGCCCCGGCCCCCACGGTTCCCGCCACGACCCCCACGACCACCACGGCGGTCCTGCCGTGGTTCACCGCACCACAGGCGTCCGCACCGTCTGAGAACAGTCCGACGACGAAGGGACAGGCGTGAAGACCCAACGGAGGGTGAGTGCGGCCGCGGTAGCGCTGCTGTTCGGCGGGGCGGGCGTCCTGCTGGCGGCCGGCCCCGCCCAGGCGGCCGAGGTCTCGTACAAGGTGGAGTGCATCCCGCCGGCGGGCGGCGGCGGCCCGGTCCAGGGCACCACGACGGTGTCGGTCACGGCGCCGGCCACCGCGAAGGTCGGCGACGAGGTCGAGGTGGTGTGGAAGACCGTCAAGCCCGCCTCGAACAACACCGACCTGATGGACCTGGGCAAGGACACCGTCAAGCCGACCGGCTGGGTGAAGCTCGGCGGCGCGCTCGGCGCGGAGGTGAAGCTGGAGGGCGAGCGGAAGAACCCGCCCATCCCGAAGAACGCCCCCATGGTCATGTCCGACATGAAGGGGAAGGTCAAGCTGACCAAGGCGGGGGACGTGACGATCACCCCCGGCAGGTACGACGTCGACTTCAGCGGCTTCGTCACGCACTGCTCGCCCAAGGAGGCGGCCGGCGTCGCCGCCACCATCAAGGTCACGGACGGCGGCGGCAGCACGAGCGGCGGCTCGACCACCGGCGGTACGGGCGGCACCACCGGCGGCGGCACCACCGGCGGCGGCACCACCGGCGGAGGTACCACCGGCGGCGGCGGAGGCCAGACCGACTTCCCGGGCAAGCCGGTGGAGGTCTCCTTCGACTGCGGCGCGGTCGTCCCCGGCGGCATCAAGACCCCGGTCACCATCAACGCCAAGAAGAACGGCGGCGCCTTCGACCTCACGGTCAAGACCGCCAAGGGCGCCATGGCCAGCCCCATGGCCCTCCCGGCCGGCGCCCTCAAGCCCTCGATGAACATCAAGCTCGGAGGCGCCGACAGCGGCACCGTCAAGGTCACCGGCCCGGCCAACGCGGAGCCGATCCCGGACAAGGCCCCGGTCAGCCTGAGCGACATGACCGGCACGTACACGCCGGGCAAGACCGGCAAGGTGACGCTGAGCCCCGACCAGCTGACCATCGACGTCACGATGAGCCCCGGCTCCACGCCGATCAACGTGCCGTGCAAGGCGGTCAGCAGCGCCGTCTCCCTGGAGCTGGACACCACCGCCCAGCCCGGCGGCTCGGGCTCCCCGACCACCACCGGCGCCACCACCACCGGCACCTCCGGCGGCCTCGCCGACACGGGAGCCGGTGACGAGGGCGGCATCCGGGCCCTGGCCCTGATCGCGGGCACGGTGATCCTCCTCGGCGCCGCGGTCTTCACCTTCACCCCCTGGCGCCGCCTCCGCAGCAGCGGCACCCGCTGACGCCGGCCCCACGGCAGGGGCTGCGCCCGCCCGCCCCACCCGGGCGTGCGGGCGCAGCCCCTCCTTTTCTGTCTGCCCGGACGGCGGCTTCTGCCCGGAGGTGGCCGGATCTCCGGTGGAACATGGCGTGAATTGCATGCGCTACCCCATTGGGTGACAGCGGCTTGTGCGGCGATCAAGGGGGTGGATAGCTTCGCTCCCCTGAAGGCCGGCACGTTATTCGCCCGGCCGTATTTTCGGGCCGGCGTCACCGAATGGGAGAAAATGAAGCTCAAGTTCTTCGTCGTCGCCGCGGCCGCTGCTTCGGCTCTGGGGGTTCTGGGTGCGCCGGCCGCGTCGGCTGCGTCGTCCGGTGACATCAACGGTGGATGCAAGGCCACCGCCGACATGGACGGGGCGGGGCGCCCGAACGTCACGTCCCGCTGCACCGGCCGGTTCCCCTCGGGTGCAGTCCACCGTGCTGTGATCACCTGCGACGTGGTGCAGGGTGCGCGTGAGCACGTCGTCCGCCGGACCCATTACAGCGGCTGGACCTCGACGGGTTCTTCCGCGACGGTCGGTTGCGGCTTCAAGTCTTTCCTGGTCGGATTCTCTTCCGAGACCCGCGGCGCCTGAGCGACGGCCGGTGAATTGAAATTCCGCTCCGGTGAACACGGGGGTGGATTCGGTCGACCTTTCGGGTGGGGCTCCATGTTGCCGCTCGGCGCCTCTGCCCAGAAGGCGTTCCTCTTTCTCCGGTCCGTAAAACGGAACGGCCCGACGCACCTTTCTGGTGTGTCGGGCCGTTCCGTTCGGGAGGGGTTAGTGCACCTCTCCCATTTGTTCCTTGACCTTCTTGCGGTACATGAAGACCGCGAGGGCTGCCAGGCATGCGAGGCTCGCCTCGATCGCGACGGCGCCCGTGCCGTTCAGGTCCACACCGAACACGGCCGGGTCGGACAGGAGGCTGGTGATGGAGTCACCGGCGGTGACCGCCAGGAACCAGACGCCCATCATCTGCGAGGCGTACTTCGCCGGCGCCATCTTCGTGGTGACCGACAGGCCGACGGGGGAGATGCACAGCTCGCCGACCGTCTGGATCAGGTAGATCCCGACCAGCCACATCGGGCTGACCAGCTTGCCGTCCGTGGCCATGGTGACCGGCGCCAGGAAGAAGAAGAACGAGACGCCGATGAAGAACAGGCCGGCGGCGAACTTGCCGACCGTCGACGGCTCCTTGCCCTTGCGGTTCAACCACACCCAGATCCAGGCGAAGACCGGGGCCAGCGCCATGATGAAGACCGGGTTCAGGGACTGGTACCAGGACGAGGGGAACTCGAAACCGAGCAGCGAACCGGAGGCCTTGGTCTCACCGAAGGACTGGACCGTCGAGGCGCCCTGGTCGTAGATCATCCAGAAGACGGCTGCTGCGACGAAGAACCAGATGTAGCCGCTCATCTTCGACTGCTCGGACCGGGTCAGGTCCTTGTCCCGCTTGATGCGGATCAGGACGCCGGCCGGGACGATCAGGCCGATCACGGTCAGCGGGATGGTCGCCCACGCCTTGGTGAACATGCCGGCCATGCCGACGGCGGTGTAGAACAGGCCCACGATCGCAACCGTGATGGCGATCTTGCGGATCCAGGAGGCGCGCTCCTCGGCCGACAGCGGCTTGGGGACGACCGAGCTGACCGGGTTCAGGTGCTTGGTGCCCAGGAGGAAGGCGGCCAGGCCGATACCCATACCGACTGCGGCCATGGCGAAGCCGAGGTGCCAGTTGACCTCCTGGCCGACCGTGCCAATGATCAACGGCGCGAAGAAGGCACCCGCGTTGATGCCCATGTAGAAGATCGTGAAGCCGCCGTCACGGCGCGGGTCGTCCGCGTCCTTGTAGAGCTGGCCGACCATCGTCGAGATGTTGGCCTTCAACAGACCGGAGCCGATCGCGACCAGGGCCAGACCGACGAAGAACGTCGCGCTGCCCGGAAGGGCCAGGACGATGTGGCCGGACATGATCGTCAGGGCCGCGATCGTCACCGTCTTGCGGGGACCCCAGACACGGTCGCCCAGCCACCCGCCCGGCATGGCGAGCAGGTAGACCATGGAGACGTAGATGGAGAACACGGTGATCGCCGTGCCCTCGTCCATCGCGATGCCGCCGCTTTGGCTGCCGTCCTTGGCGTCCGGGCCGCCTGAGAGCAGGTAGACGAGGAGAAGTGCCTTCATGCCGTAGAAGCTGAAGCGCTCCCACATCTCGGTCATGAAGAGCGTGGCCAGGCCACGGGGGTGGCCGAAGAAGGTCTTCTCGGCGGACGGGTCCGCCGTGCCCGTCGTCAGGCTGGAAGCCATGTCGATCCTTGCTTGCTCGGGACGCTGGCTTCGTGAGCCGGTCGGCGCCCGGTGGGGGGTGGCCGGAACCGGCGGCGGGCGTTCCGGCCCCCACGCCCCGGGGTCTCGCACCCGCCGCCGAGGGCGGGGGGCGAGGGAACATCCGCAACCGGGATCCACGCCCTCGCGCGCATCACTTCGCGCGCGGGGCCCGGCCCACAGGTCATTCACTGTCACCCGAGTCGATCTCGAAAGTCGTCAAGACCCTCTGATCAATCCGGACAGAATTGAGACCTTTGGCTCGGATTTCGGCGCAAAGGTCCCGGAGGTAGTGCATCAGGCGTCTCGCCACCATACGACACGACCGTGCAGCATATGAAAGGACTTGAGAGATGGATCACAGGGGGATTGGGAACCGTTTCAGCATTTTCGAAGGCGGCCTTCACGCATAAGGCCAGTTGGAAAGGGGTGTGCGGGGCCGCCCCTGCGGATCGCCGCCGCGGACTACCATCACCCACATGACGCGTGTACTGCTCGCCGAGGACGACGCATCCATTTCGGAACCACTGGCCCGCGCCCTGCGCCGGGAGGGGTACGAGGTCGAGGTCCGGGAAGACGGCCCGACGGCCCTGGACGCGGGACTGCAGGGCGGCGTGGACCTCGTCGTCCTGGATCTGGGCCTGCCGGGGATGGACGGCCTGGAGGTCGCCCGCCGGCTGCGCGCCGAGGGCCACAGCTTCCCCATTCTCGTGCTCACCGCCCGTGCGGACGAGGTCGACACCGTCGTCGGCCTGGACGCCGGGGCCGACGACTACGTGACCAAGCCCTTCCGGCTCGCCGAACTGCTCGCCCGGGTCCGGGCCCTGCTCCGGCGCGGCTCCAACGAGGCGGCCCAGCCCCCCGCCACCCACGGCGTGCGCATCGACGTCGAGTCGCACCGCGCCTGGATGGGGGAGGAGGAGCTCCAGCTCACCGCCAAGGAGTTCGACCTGTTGCGGGTCCTGGTCCGCGACGCCGGCCGGGTCGTCACCCGCGACCAGCTGATGCGCGAGGTCTGGGACACCACCTGGTGGTCCTCCACCAAGACCCTCGACATGCACATCTCCTGGCTGCGCAAGAAGCTGGGCGACGACGCCGCGAACCCGCGCTACATCGCCACCGTCCGCGGCGTCGGCTTCCGCTTCGAGAAGAGCTGAGCGAACCGCCCCAGCCATGCGCCGCCGCCTGATCAACTCCACGCTCGCCGTGGTGCTCGTCGTGATCGCCGTGTTCGGGGTCTCCCTCGTCATCGTGGAGACCCGGACGATCACCAGCAGCGCCCAGGACCGCATCGAGTCCGAGGCGCTGCGCCTCGTCGGCATCGTCGAGGCGAACGTCCTGGAGCACAGACCCGTCGACTCCGAGGCCCTCGCCGAGCAGCTCGACCCCGGCCGGTACGCCCGGATCAGCGTCCCCGGCCAGCCGCCCGTCGAGGTCGGCGAACGCATCCCCGACGACGTCATCCGCGGCACCGCCAAGGGCGAACAGGGCGAGGTCGTGGTCGTCGAGGAGTCCCGGGCCACGGTCACCCGGGAGGTCGTGCGGACGCTGGCGGTGGTTGGCGCCGTCGCCCTGCTGGCGGTGGTGGCGGCCGTGCTGCTCGCCGTACGCCAGGCCAACCGGCTGGCCTCCCCGCTCACCGACCTCGCCGAGACCGCCGAACGGCTCGGGTCGGGCGACCCGCGGCCCCGGCACCGCCGGTACGGGGTCCCCGAACTGGACCGCGTCGCGGACGTGCTGGACTCCAGCGCCGAGCGGATCGCCCGCATGCTGACCGCCGAGCGGCGGCTCGCCGCGGACGCCTCGCACCAGCTGCGCACCCCCCTCACCGCACTGTCGATGCGGCTGGAAGAGATCACGGTCACCGACGACCTGGAGACCGTCCGCGAGGAGGCGACCATCGCCCTCACGCAGGTGGAGCGGCTGACGGACGTGGTGCAGCGGCTGCTGACCAACTCGCGCGACCCGCGGACCGGCTCGGCGGTCCCCTTCGACCTGGACGAGGTCGTCAAGCAGCAGGTGGAGGAGTGGCGGCCGGCCTACCGCAGCGCCGGCCGGGCCATCGTGCGCTCCGGGAGGACGGGCGTACGGGCCTTCGGCACGCCCGGCGCGGTCTCGCAGGTCCTGGCGACGCTCGTGGAGAACGCCCTCATGCACGGCGGCGGCACGGTCGCCCTGCGCACCCGCGTCATCGGGAACCAGGCGGTGCTGGAAGTCACGGACGAGGGACCCGGCGTCCCGCCCGACCTCGGCAACCGGATCTTCGAGCGGGCCATCAGCGGCCGCAACTCCACCGGGATCGGCCTGGCGGTGGCGCGGGACCTCGCGGAGGCCGACGGGGGCCGGCTGGAGCTGCTGCAGGCGCAGCCGCCGGTGTTCGCGCTGTTCCTCAGCCGGACGGAGCCGACGCGCAGGGAGCCGGAGCAGACGGTCCGCTGACCGCGGCGGGGGCCCGCCCGGATTCCCGGCCGGGCCCCCGCCGTGACGTACCCGCCGTGACGTACCCGCCGTCACGTGCCCGCCGTCACGTGCCCGCCGTCACTTGCCCGCGGGCTCCGGCGCCGGCTCGGGGGCGGCAGCCGCAGTTGCGGTTCGACCGCGGGCGGATTCGGGCGCGTGCGCCGCCGGGAGGGCCTTGAACACCCAGGTCCGGTAGGACCAGAAGCGGAAGACGGTGGCGGTGCCGATGCCGATGAACTTGAACAGGTTCGTCGCGAGCCGGCCGTCCCAGCCGAACCCGTACGTCGCCGCGTACAGCACGCCGTTCTCGATCACGAGCCCGATCACGCTGAACGCCAGGAACAGCGGCAGTTCGCGCGAGTTCCCCGAATGGGCGCGGTCCCGATAGGTGAAATACCGGAAACCCATGTAATTGGTGAGGATCGCGACGACGGTGGCTATGACGCTCGCCCGCACCACCTGGAGGTCCGTGGTGTGCCGGATGAGGTTGAAGACACCCAGGTTGACCAGTACGCCCAAGCCCCCGACGGCCCCGAACTTGGCGATCTCGCGCGCGAGCCCGCGTACGCGTTCGAGAGCGGATCCCTGCTCCGGCGTGCTCATCTAATGGTCGGTCCTGTCCGTCGCCGCCCCCGCGCGGGAGCGTCACTCGCTTCTCGGTCGGCCCACCCATGCTAAGTGTCACCCCATCGGGTCGTCTGTGCCTTCCGGCACTGTGCGTTCCTCCAGCGACGCGACGCAGGGCACACGGGAGATTGCTACGAGTACCGGGCGGGCCCGCGTCCGTATGGCGGAAAACCGGCCGATACTCTGGAGGGGTGACGTTCCCGGTAGTCGGCATGGTCGGCGGCGGTCAGCTCGCCCGCATGACCCACGAGGCGGGCATCCCCCTCGGCATCAAGTTCAAGATCCTCAGTGACACCCCGCAGGACTCGGCGGCCCAGGTCGTGAGCGACGTCGTCATCGGCGACTACCGCGACCTGGAGACGCTGCGCGCCTTCGCCCGCGGCTGCGACGTGATCACCTTCGACCACGAGCACGTGCCCACCGAGCACCTGCGGGCCCTGGAAGCGGACGGCGTCCCCGTCCGGCCGGGGCCCGACGCGTTGGTGCACGCCCAGGACAAGGGGGTGATGCGCGCCCGGCTCGACGCGATCGGCGCCCCCAGCCCCCGCCACCGCATCGTCGCGGACCCGGCGGACGTGGCGGCCTTCGCCGAGGAGGTCGGCGGCTTCCCCGTCATCCTCAAGACCGTGCGCGGCGGCTACGACGGCAAGGGCGTGTGGTTCGTCCGCACCCCCGAGGACGCCGAGGCCCCCTTCAAGGCGGGCGTCCCCGTCCTCGCCGAGGAGAAGGTCGACTACGTCCGCGAGCTCGCGGCGAACATCGTCCGCTCCCCGCACGGCCAGGCCGTCGCCTACCCCGTCGTGGAGTCCATCCAGGTCGACGGCGTCTGCGACACCGTGATCGCCCCCGCCCCGAACCTCTCCGAGGAGCTCGCGGGCGAGGCCCAGTCGCTCGCCCTGCGCATCGCCAAGGAGCTCGGCGTGACCGGCCACCTGGCCGTGGAGCTCTTCGAGACCACCGACGGCCGGATCCTCGTCAACGAGCTGGCCATGCGCCCGCACAACAGCGGCCACTGGACCCAGGACGGCGCCGTCACCTCCCAGTTCGCCAACCACGTCCGCGCGGTCCTGGACCTTCCCCTCGGCGACCCGCGCCCCCGCGCCCGCTGGACGGTCATGGCGAACGTCCTCGGCGGCGACTACCCCGACATGTACGCGGGGTACCTGCACTGCATGGCCCACGACCCACAGGTCAAGATCCACATGTACGGCAAGGACGTGAAGCACGGCCGCAAGGTCGGCCACGTCAACACCTACGGCGACGACCTGGACGATGTGCTGGAGCGCGCACGTCACGCTGCCGGCTACCTCAGAGGAACCATCACCGAATGAGCACCCCCAGCACCCAGGGCACCGCCCCCGTCATCGGCATCGTCATGGGCTCGGACTCCGACTGGCCCGTCATGGAGGCCGCCGCCCAGGCCCTCGACGAGTTCGAGATCCCCTACGAGGTCGACGTCGTCTCCGCGCACCGCATGCCCCGCGAGATGGTCGCGTACGGGGAGCAGGCCGCCGGCCGCGGCCTGAAGGCGATCATCGCCGGTGCGGGCGGGGCCGCCCACCTGCCCGGCATGCTCGCCTCGGTGACTCCGCTGCCCGTGATCGGCGTGCCCGTGCCGCTGAAGTACCTCGACGGCATGGACTCCCTGCTGTCGATCGTGCAGATGCCCGCCGGGGTGCCCGTCGCCACCGTCTCCGTCGCCGGGGCCCGCAACGCAGGCCTCCTCGCCGTACGGATGCTCGCCGCCCACGACCCCGAGCTGCTCGGCCGGATGCGCGACTTCCAGCAGGAGCTGAACGACCAGGCCACCGAGAAGGGCAAGCGGCTGCGGGCCAAGGTCGCCGGCGCGGAGTCCTTCGGGTTCGGCAAGTGAGCGCCGCGGCCGCGGACCGGCTCGCCCGGGCCCGCGTCCTGCTCGCCGAACACCCCGTCGTCGACGGACACAACGACCTGCCCTGGGCGCTGCGCCAGCAGGTGCGCTACGACCTGGGGCGCCGCGACCTCGCCGGCGACCAGTCGGACCACCTGCACACCGACATCCCGCGGCTGCGCGCCGGCGGGGTCGGGGCGCAGTTCTGGTCGGTGTACGTCCGCTCCGACTACACGGGCGACCAGGCGGTCAGCGCCACCCTGGAGCAGATCGACGCGGTCGCGCAGCTGATCGACCGTTATCCGGGGGACCTGGTGCGGGCGCGTACGGCGGACGACATGGAGGCGGCCCGCGCCGACGGCCGGATCGCCTCGCTGATGGGCGCCGAGGGCGGCCATTCCATCAACAACTCGCTGGCCACCCTGCGCGCCCTGCACCAGCTGGGCGTGCGGTACATGACCCTCACCCACAACGACACCATCGACTGGGCCGACTCGGCGACCGACGAGGCCCGGCACGGCGGCCTGACGGACTTCGGCCGCGAGGTCGTCCGCGAGATGAACCGGATCGGCATGCTCGTCGACCTCTCGCACGTCGCGGCGACGACGATGCGGGACGCCATCGAGACCTCCACCGCGCCGGTGATCTTCTCGCACTCGTCGGCGCGGGCCGTCTGCGACCACCCGCGCAACGTCCCCGACGACGTGCTGGAGCGGCTGCCCGCCAACGGCGGGGTGGCCATGGCCACGTTCGTGCCCAAGTTCATCCTCCCGGCGGCGGTCGAGTGGACCCTCGCCGCCGACGAGAACCTCCGCGCGCACGGCTTCCACCACCTCGACACCACCCCCGAGGCGATGGCGGTGCACCGGGCCTTCGAGGCCGGTCACCCCCGCCCGGTGGCCACCGCGGCCACGGTGGCCGACCACCTCGACCACATGCGCGAGGTCGCCGGCGTCGACCACATCGGCATCGGCGGCGACTTCGACGGCACGGCCTTCACCCCGGCCGGACTGGACGACGTCGCCGGCTACCCGAACCTCATCGCGGAACTCCTGCACCGCGGCTGGTCGCAGGCCGACCTGGCCAAGCTGACCTGGTCCAACGCGGTACGGGCGCTGCGCGACGCGGAGGCGGTGGCGCGGGAGCTGTCCGCGTCCCGGGGCCCCTCCAACGCGGTGCTGCACCCGCAGCCGTAACCACGCGGCCGCACGGGCGGGCCGCCCGTGCGGCCCGTCGGCACCGGCGGGCCCGTGCCGACGCCCGCCCGGTGGCCCGTCGGCGCTGCGGCGGCAAGGCCGTGCCGACCAGGCCGTGACCTGCGGGTCGGCCCGCGACCTCCACCCGAACGCCACATCCGCCGGGCGACCGGGGCGCCCCGCGTGTCACCGTGGCAGCACCTCCCCCTGCTGCCGCCGAGACCGGAGCGCATCCATGGCCGACCTGCAGGACGAACCGCACGCCGGGAATCCCGCGTACACGCTCGACACGGCCCTGCCGGGCCCCGGCTCCGTCGGGGCCGAGGACCTTCCCGCCGTGGTACCCGCCGGCTCGCTCGAACGGGCCGCCGCGCTGCTGTCCGTCCATCCCGTGGCCGACGGTCACAACACCCTCGTCTGGACCCTGCGCCAGAGCCCGTACCACGACATCGACACCACCGACCTGGGCGTCGACACCGACATCCCCCGGCTGCGCGCCGGCGGGGTCGGCGCGCAGTTCTGGTCGCTGATGATGCCGCTCGACGCCGCCGTCCCGGACCAGGTGGTGTCCGACACCCTCGAACAGATCGACCACGCCCGCGCCTTCGTGGCCCGCTACCCCGACAGCCTCTGCCTGGCGCTGACCGCCGACGACATGGCCGACGCCCGCAACCGCGGCCGGATCGCCTCGTTCCTGGGCCCCGTGACCGGCCGGGCGCTCCTCGGCTCCCTCGGCGCCCTGCACGCCTTCCACGCGCTGGGCGTACGGCTCCTCGCACCGGCGGGGGCGCCCTGGGCACAGGAGGGCCTGACCGCCTTCGGCCACGAGGTGGTCAGGGAGACGAACCGGCTCGCGATGCTGCTGGACCTGACCGGCTGCCCGCCGGTGGTGGCCTGCCAGATCGCCGGCGCCTCCAAGGCCCCCGTGATCGTCTCCCACACCGCGGCGGCCGCGCTGAACGACCACCCGGGCAACGTCACCGACGAGGTGCTGCTCGCGCTCCGCGCCGCGGGCGGCCTCGCGATGGTCACCTTCGACACCGCGCAGACCGGGGACTCCCTGCACGCGGTCGCCGACCACCTGGAGCACCTCCGGGCCGTCGCTGGCCCGCGCTGCGTGGGGCTCGGCGCATCCTTCGGCACCGAGCACGGCACACCGCGCCCGACCGGCCTGACCGACCCCTCCGGCTACCCGAGGCTGGTCGCGGAACTCCTCGACCGGGGCTGGCCGGAGTCCGACCTGTCCCTGCTGACCTGGGGCAACGCCCAGCGGGTGCTGCGCGACGCGGAGTTCACCGCCCGCGCCGCCCAACACCGCAGACCGACCTAGCGCCATGACCCGCAGCGCCGGCGCCCCGGGCCCGCCGGGCGGGCGACCGGGTCAGGCGCGCGGTCGGCCCATGGCCCGGTAGGTCCACCCGGCCGCGCGCCAGTGCGCCGCGTCCAGGGCGTTGCGCCCGTCGAGGAGCAGCCGGTCGGAGACGACCGCGCCGAGCTCCGCCGGGTCGAGGTCGCGGAACTCGCGCCACTCGGTGAGGTGCAGGACCACGTCCGCCCCGCGGGCCGCCTCCACGGCCGAGTCCGCGTAGGCGAGGGTGGGGAAGACGCGGCGGGCGTTGTCCATGCCCTTGGGGTCGTAGACGGTGACCTGGCCGCCCTGGAGGTGGATCTGCCCGGCCACGTTCAGGGCGGGCGAGTCGCGCACGTCGTCGGAGTCCGGCTTGAAGGTGGCGCCGAGCACGGCGACCCGCTTGCCGAGGAACGCGCCGCCGACCGCCTCCCGGGCCAGCTCCACCATGTGGCCGCGGCGCCGCATGTTGATGGAGTCGACCTCGCGCAGGAAGGTCAGCGCCTGGTCGGCGCCGAGCTCGCCGGCGCGCGCCATGAACGCGCGGATGTCCTTGGGCAGGCAGCCGCCGCCGAAGCCGATGCCGGCGCGCAGGAACTTGGCGCCGATGCGCTCGTCGTGGCCGATGGCCTCGGCGAGCTTGACGACGTCGCCGCCGGCGGCCTCGCACACCTCGGCCATCGCGTTGATGAAGGAGATCTTCGTCGCGAGGAAGGAGTTGGCGGCGGTCTTCACGAGCTCGGCCGTCGGGAAGTCGGTCACCACGAGCGGCGACCCCTCCGCCATCGGCGTCGCGTACACCTCGCGCAGCAGCTTCTCGCCGCGGTCGCCCTGGACGCCGACGACGATCCGGTCGGGGTGCAGGGTGTCCTGGACGGCGAAGCCCTCGCGCAGGAACTCCGGGTTCCAGGCGAGCTCGACCTCGTCGCCGGCGGGGGCCAGCTCGGCCAGCTTGGTGGCGAGCCGCTCCGCCGAGCCCACGGGCACGGTGGACTTGCCGACGACGAGCGCGGCCCGGGTCAGGTGCGGGGCGAGGGATTCCACGGCGGAGTCCACGTAGGACATGTCACACGCGTACTCGCCGTGCTTCTGCGGGGTGTTCACGCAGATGAAGTGGACGTCGCCGAAGGCGCCGACCTCCTCCCAGGACTGCGTGAAGCGCAGCCGCCCGGTGGAGCCGGGCAGTCCGGCGACGTGCGCGGAGAGCAGCTCCTCCAGCCCGGGCTCGTACATCGGTACGCGCCCGGCCGCCAGCATCTCGATCTTCTCCGGGACCACGTCGAGTCCGAGCACCTCGAAGCCCAGCTCGGCCATCGCCGCGGCGTGCGTGGCGCCGAGGTAGCCGGTGCCGATCACTGTGATCCTGAGGGGGGCCATGGGTGCTCCAGAGGTGCGGGGCCGTTTGCGGCAACTGAGCATAGTCGGGCCGGTCAGGGGGGACGTTTCCCAGGAGCACCGGGAGGCCTCACCGGTGCCGGCGGCTGTCGTGCAGCTCACGTGCCGCGTACATACCGCTGTGCGGACGCCGGCCACTAAGATTTGGGTTACTTAACGGTAGTTAGCAATGACTGAGCGCACGCTTCAGCTTGGGGAGTGAGAGATCTTGGCGGGTTCTGCCGACTTCGACCTGTACCGCCCGGCCGAGGAGCACGACATGCTCCGAGAGTCCGTCCGCTCGCTCTGCGAGGCCAAGATCCTCCCGTTCGCCGCGGCGGTCGACGAGGAGGCCCGCTTCCCCCAGGAGGCACTGGACGCGCTGGTCGCCAACGACCTGCACGCCGTGCACGTCCCGGAGAACTACGGCGGTGCGGGCGCCGACGCCCTCGCCACCGTCATCGTGATCGAGGAAGTGGCCCGCGTCTGCGCGTCCTCGTCCCTGATCCCGGCCGTGAACAAGCTCGGCTCCCTCCCGGTGATCCTCTCCGGCTCCGAGGAGCTCAAGGCCAAGTACCTCACGCCGCTCGCCAAGGGCGACGCGATGTTCTCGTACTGCCTCTCCGAGCCGGACGCCGGTTCGGACGCGGCCGGCATGAAGACCCGCGCGGTCCGCGACGGCGACTTCTGGGTCCTGAACGGCGTCAAGCGCTGGATCACCAACGCGGGCGTCTCCGACTTCTACACGGTCATGGCCGTGACGGACCCGGAGAAGCGCTCCAAGGGGATCTCCGCCTTCGTGGTCGAGAAGAGCGACGAGGGCGTCTCCTTCGGCGCCCCGGAGAAGAAGCTCGGCATCAAGGGCTCCCCGACCCGCGAGGTCTACCTCGACAACGTCCGGATCCCCGCCGACCGCATGATCGGCGCCGAGGGCACCGGCTTCGCCACCGCCATGAAGACCCTGGACCACACCCGCATCACCATCGCGGCCCAGGCCCTCGGCATCGCGCAGGGCGCCCTCGACTACGCCAAGGGCTACGTCCAGGAGCGCAAGCAGTTCGGCAAGCCGATCGCCGACTTCCAGGGCATCCAGTTCATGCTCGCGGACATGGCCATGAAGGTCTCGGCCGCCCGCGCCCTGACCTACCAGGCCGCCGCCGCCTCCGAGCGCGGCGACGCCGACCTGACCTACCTCGGCGCCGCGGCCAAGTGCTTCGCCTCCGACGTGGCCATGGAGGTCACCACGGACGCCGTCCAGCTCCTCGGCGGCTACGGCTACACCCGTGACTACCCGGTCGAGCGCATGATGCGCGACGCCAAGATCACGCAGATTTATGAAGGAACGAACCAGGTCCAGCGGATCGTCATGGCCCGCAACCTGCCGTAGGACCCCCTCCTCGCGACAGCGGGGGGGGGGGGGGGGGGGGGGGGGGGGGGGGGGGGGGGGGAAGGAGGGGGGGGGGGGGGGGGGGGGGGGGGGGGGGGGGGGGGGGGGGGGGGGGGTCGGCGGGGGGGGGGTGGGGGGGGGGGGGGGGGGGGGGCGGAGGAGGATAGCAAGAAAAAACACCCGCCCCCCCCCCCCCCCCCCCCCCCCCCCCCCCCCCCCCCCCCTCCCCCCCGCTGCGCTGCCCGCGCCCGGCGCGCGGGCGGTAGAAGCCCAGGTGGCGGGCCCGCACGGGGTCCGGTCACGATTCGTGTGCCGCGCGGCGGGCGGCGGGCGGGGATGGGTTAGCTTTGGAGCTTCATAGGCCCGGACCGGGTGGGGAGAAGGAACTTGGAAGCGATCCTGCTGGTCGGCGGGCAGGGGACGCGGCTGCGCCCCGTCACGGTGAACACCCCGAAGCCCATGGTGCGGGCGGCCGGTGTGCCGTTCCTGGCACACCAGATAGCCCGGGCGCGGGCCGCCGGCGTCACACACATCGTGATGGCCACCTGCTACCTGGCCGAGGTCTTCGAGCCGTACTTCGGTGACGGCTCCGACTTCGGCGTGCAGCTGGAGTACGTCGTCGAGGACGAGCCCCTCGGCACCGGCGGGGCCATCCGCAACGCCGCCCGCCGTCTGACGGGCGGGCCCGACGACCCGGTCCTCGTCTTCAACGGCGACATCCTCACCGGCCTCGACATCGCCGGCCTCGTCGACGCCCACCGGGCCGCCTCCGCCGACGTCACCCTGCACCTGGTGCAGGTCGAGGACCCGCGTGCGTTCGGCCTGGTCCCCACCGATCCCGACGGGCGGGTGCTGGCCTTCACCGAGAAGCCGCAGACCCCCGAGGAGATCATCACCGACCAGGTCAACGCCGGCTGCTACGTCTTCCGGCGCAGCGTGATCGACTCCATCCCGGCCGACCGGCCCGTCTCCGTCGAGCGCGAGACCTTCCCCGGCCTCCTCGCCGACGGCGCCCTGCTGCACGGCGTCACCGAGAACACGTACTGGCTGGACCTCGGCAGGCCCGAGTCCTTCGTCCAGGCCTCCGCCGACCTGGTCCGGGGCGTCGTGGCCTCGCCGGCCGTGCCCGGGCCGCGCGGCGAGTCCCTCGTCCTGCCGGGCGCCCGGGTCGAGCCCGGGGCCAAGCTCTCCGGCGGCACCGTCGTCGGTGCCGGGGCCACCGTCGGGGCGGGCGCGGTCGTGACCGGGTCCATCGTCCTCGACGACGCCGTCATCGGGCCGGACACGCAGGTCAGCGCCAGCCTGATCGGCGTCGGCGCCACCGTCGGCCCGCGCACCGTGCTCGACGCCTCGGTCGTCGGCGACGGCGCCGTCATCGGCGCGGACAACGAGCTGCGGGCCGGCGCACGCGTCTGGTGCCGCGCCGAGCTGCCCCCCAAGGCGCTCCGCTTCTCCGCGGACGGCTGAGCCGGCCCGCCCCCGCCCCGTACCGGAAGACGCCGAACGGCCCCTGCTCCACGATGCCGGAGCAGGGGCCGTCGTCGTACGGTCCCCCCGGTCAGTTGCCGGTGACGGTGACCTTCTCGCCGTTCTGGATCTGCTGGACGATCTGCTTGACCTTCGGCTTGTCCCAGAGCAGGTTCCCGCCGCGCTCGCCCGCGATCGGCATGTTCATCGAGGTGCCGCTGCCGCCGCTGATGCCCTTCATCGCGAAGAACATCTCGCCCATGTCCCACAGGCCCATGTCCTTGTCCACGATCAGCGTGTCCAGCCCGGCGCCCAGCACCGGGTACAGCTTGAACGGGTTGAGGACGGTGCCCGGGGTGGCCGCCTGGCTGGCCAGGGCCGCCAGGAACTTCTGCTGGTTCTTCGTCCGGGCCAGGTCGGACTCGGCGAAGGCGTACCGGGTGCGGACGAAGGCCAGGGCCTGCTCGCCGTTGAGGGTCTGCTCGCCGGCCTTGAAGTCGGCGCCGGACTTCTCGTCCTTGAAGCCCTTCTCGATGTTCATGTCGACGCCGCCGAGCGCGTCGACGATGTTCGCGAAGCCCGCGAAGCCGATTTCGGCGTAGTGGTCGATGTGCAGGCCCGTGTTGTGCTCGACGGTGCGGACCAGCAGCTCCGGGCCGTCGTCCGCGTACGCCGCGTTGAGCTTGGTGTGCTTGCCCGTCCCCGGGTACTTCTTGCCGGACTGCGAGCCGACGAAGGAGGGGATCTCCACGTCCGAGTCGCGCGGCAGCGAGATCATGGTGTTCCCGCCGGAGCAGGCCGCCAGGATCATCATCGAGTCGGTGCGCTTGCCCTCGGCGGAGCCCGTGTGGAGCTTCTTCTTCTCCTCGTCGGACATGCCCTCGCGGCTGTCGGAGCCGACGATCAGGTACGTCGTGCAGTCGTCGTCCTTCGGGCGCTCGATGACCTTGGAGAGGTCGACCTCGCGGCGCACCTTGGAGTCGGCCCAGAAGTAGGTGCCGACGGTGGTCGCCACCAGGACCGTGGCCAGGACGATCGAGCCGATCTTGATGCGCCGGCGCCAGTCCGGGGCGGCGGCGGGACCACGGCCGCCGGGCCGGGCCGACGGCGGCTGCCCCGGCCCGCCAGGCGCGCCGGGCCCGCCGGGACCGCCCGGGTGCTGCGGGCTGCGCTGCGGCGAGCCGTAGACCTGGCCGGTGTTGTAGCCGCTGTCGTAGCCGCCGTAGGCGTCCTGGCCGTGGGACTGCTGCTGCGGCACCCCGTACGCGGGCGCCGGCGGCCGGCCCGGCCGCCCCGCCGGGGGCTGAGGGGGCCGCTGGGGCTGCTGCGGCTGCGGGGGCAGTCCCGGCCCGCGTCGCTGGACGTGCGGCATCCGCCGGGCGCCCTCCGGCTGTGCCTGCGCGCTGCCGCGCCCGTACCCGTCCTCGCGGCTGTCACCGCGCCCATCCGGCCACTCGTTCATGCCGCATAGGATGCCCGGTCGCGGGAGGTGCACGACAGTCCGGGCGGAGCTTCGTGCCGGTGCTGTTGCACAGCTGATGCATCCGGGCCGGCTTTAAGGTAGCGGTATGACACAGATACCGGGCGCGACGACGGGTGACCTGCAGGGGAAGCCCACCGCGGCCTCGCGGACCACCCTCAGCCACATCATGACCGCCAACGACACCAATCTCCTGGGCACGGTGCACGGTGGCGTGATCATGAAACTCGTCGACGACGCGGCGGGCGCCGTCGCCGGCCGCCACTCGGGCGGCGCGGCCGTGACCGCCTCCATGGACGAGATGGCGTTCCTCGCCCCGGTCCGCGTGGGTGACCTGGTTCACGTCAAGGCGCAGGTCAACTGGACCGGCCGGTCCTCGATGGAGATCGGCGTCCGGGTCCTGGCCGAGCGGTGGAACGAGTCCACCCCCGCCACCCAGGTCGGCAGCGCCTACCTCGTCTTCACGGCCGTGGACGGCGAGGGCAAGCCGCGCACCGTCCCGCCCGTGGTCCCCGAGACCGACCAGGACAAGCGGCGCTACCAGGAGGCCATGATCCGCCGCACGCACCGGCTCGCCCGGCGCCGGGCGATCATGGCGCTGCGCGAGGAGCGGGCCGCCCAGGGCTTCGACGACTGACCCGGCGGCCCGTGCCGCCCGTCCCCTCCTCCCCGCCCTACTTGGCGCAGACCACCTGGTCGCCGGTGACCACCCCGAACCGTCCCTCGTGCGGGTCCTCCGGCCGGACCGGCACGACCTTCTCGTAGTCCGTTCCGGCGATCACCAGCACGGTGCGGCCCTGCCCCGGCACGGCCCGCAGCTCGCTGCCCGGCAGCGCGGCGGACACCGTACGGGCGGAGCGGTCCCAGCGCGGGTCGTACGCGATCACCGTGCGCCTGACGCCGCGGCCGGCCCCGTTGCCCGGGGTGCCGGTGGTGTCGAAGCCGGTGGCGCGCAGGGCCGCGTCCACCCGGCCGCCCAGCCCGTCGATCCGGGTCCCGTTCTCGACCCGGACCCGGATCCGCTCCGGAGGTACGTCCACGGGCACCGCGGGCGGCTGCTGCGGGCGGGCGGACCGCCCGGGCCCGGGGGCCGGGCCGGGGGTCAGCGGGCGGTCCTGGCGCAGCGCCTCGAAGAGCTCGGCGGCCCTCGGCTCGTCCCACTTCACGGTGGAGCCGATGCCCTTGACCGGGAAGGACGGGTCCCCGACCGGCACGGAGGCGAACTCCGAGGAGGACGGGGAGAAGTCGCGCATGGCCTGGCCGAGGGCCAGCATCTGCTCGGAGCCGAAGCCGGGGTCTGCCCGTACCGAGCCGAGCAGGGTGGAGCTGACCTGCTTGAACTTCACCGGGTTCAGCAGTACCCCGCCGGTGGCGGCCTGTTTGATGAGGGCGGCCATGAACCGCTGCTGGCGCTGCATCCGGCCGAGGTCGGCGGCGCCGTCCACGTGGCGGGAGCGCACGTACTGCAGGGCCTGGCCGCCGCTCAGCCGGTGGGTGCCGGGCAGCAGGTGCAGGCCGGTGTTCCGGTCGTCGAGGACCTTGGCGGTGCAGATCTCCACGCCGCCCATCGCGTCGACCGTCCGCATGAAGCTGGTGAAGTCGACCTCCAGATAGTGGTCGATCTTGACGCGGGTCATGTGCTCGACGGTGCGCACGGTCAGCTGGGGGCCGCCCTCGGCGTAGGCGGCGTTCAGCTTCACCGGGTGCGGGCCGTGCTGCTTCCCCGTGGAGCCGTCGCGGTGCGCGGGCAGCTCGGCGTAGCTGTCGCGGGGCAGGCTGACGACGCTGGCGCGCGCCCGGTCGGCCGAGAGGTGCACCAGCATCACGGTGTCGGTGCAGTGGCAGGGGGCGCCGCCGAGGCGGTACTCGTGCCGGTCCTCGCGGCTGATCCTGTCGCGGCCGTCGGTGCCGACGAGGAGGAAGTTCAGGCCGTGCCCGGCCTGGGGGCGGTTCTTCATGTCCTTGAACGGGTCCACCCGTTCGATCCCGGTGTCCAGACCCGTCATGACCGCGTGCCCGACGGCCCCGGAGCCCAGGACGACCGCCGCCAGGCCGCCCGCCAGCCGTACCCCCCACCGCGGCCGCCCGCCGCGGGGCCGGTCGCCGCGGCGGTCCGGGGCCGGGCCGCGCCGGGTGCGCTGCGGGTGCGGGGGCAGGTGCGCGGGCCGGGCGGGTCGGGGCGGACGGGGTGGCTGGGGCACGGGGACACCTCCGCGGGGGAGCCGGGCCGACAGGGACGGACCAGAGAAAGACGAACCGGACATAATGGTCAGATCGTCAGAACAGTAGGCCCATACGATCAGCCTCGGTCCTGACCGATCAGGCGGCGCGCACCCGTTTCCCCCGTACGCGGTAACGTGACACCGATACCCGACCTTGAAGGACCACATGCCCGCCCAGCAGCCCGCAGTCTCGGTGATCATGCCGGTGCTCAACGAGGAGCGCCACCTGCGCAACTCCGTCCACCACATCCTCGGACAGGAGTACGCCGGTGAGATGGAGGTGGTGATCGCGCTGGGGCCGTCCACGGACCGCACCGACGAGATCGCCGCCGAGCTCGTACGCGAGGACCCCCGCGTCGTCACCGTTCCGAACCCGTCCGGCCGTACCCCGGCCGCCCTCAACGCCGCCATCAAGGCGTCGCGCCACCCGATCGTGGTGCGCGTCGACGGCCACGGCATGCTCTCGCCGAACTACATCGCCACCGCGGTCCGCCTCCTGGAGGAGACCGGTGCGCAGAACGTCGGCGGCATCATGCACGCCGAGGGCGAGAACGCCTGGGAGGAGGCCGTCGCCGCGGCGATGACCTCGAAGCTCGGCGTCGGCAACGCGGCCTTCCACACCGGTGGCGAGGCGGGCCCGGCGGACACGGTCTACCTGGGCGTGTTCCGGCGCGAGGCGCTGGAGCGGGCGGGCGGCTACAACGAGGAGTTCATCCGGGCGCAGGACTGGGAGCTGAACTTCCGCATCCGCGAGGCCGGCGGGCTGATCTGGTTCTCGCCCGAGCTGAAGGTCCAGTACCGCCCGCGGCCCACGGTGCGGGCGCTGGCGAAGCAGTACAAGGACTACGGCCGCTGGCGGCACGTGGTGGCCCGCTATCACGCGGGCTCGATCAACATGCGCTACCTGGCCCCGCCGACCGCCGTCTGCGCGATCGCGGCCGGAGTGGTGGCGGGCGCGGCCGTGACCCCGTGGGCCTTCGCGGTCCCGGCCGGCTACCTCGCGGGGATCGCGCTCGGTTCGATCCCGGCCGGCAAGGGCCTCCCGCTCAAGGCGCGGGCGCAGATCCCGGTGGCCATCGCCACGATGCACATGTCGTGGGGCTTCGGCTTCCTCACCAGCCCGCGCTCGCTCGCGGACAAGGTCATCGCGAGCCGGCGCCCGTCGCCGAGCCCGGACCCCTCGGCGGCCTGAGGCCGCCGACTGCCACCCGCCGTCCGCCGTCCGCTGCCCGGCGATGGCCGCACACGCGAAGGGGCCCGGTGCGGTGGTCGTGCAGACCGCGGCACCGGGCCCCTTCCCCGTTCCTGCGTACGGTGCGCCGGCCGGCGCACCGTACGCCACCGGCTACCAGGTGAAGCCCGGCTGGATCGCCATGCACTCCTTGTCGTTGTCGCCGTTGAGCGGGCGCGCCGAGTCGGGGGCCTTGGTCGGGGCGGGCGGCGGCGGGGTCGGCGCGTTGCCGGTCCGCCAGTCCTTGCCCACGAGCAGGACGATCCCGGAGACGTCGTCCACCTTCTGCACCGCCGAGGCCGGCAGGCCCAGCGCGGTGGCCACGGCCGCCGCGTCACCCGCGAGGTCGGGGCTGGAGAAGCGGACCACGGTGGTGTCCTCGGCCCCGGTCAGGTTGTCGGCGACGGCCTTGGTGAAGCCCTTGCCGGCGAGCACCGAGACGACCTCCAGGGCCCGGCCCTTCACCTTCGCCTGGGCACCGTCCCTGCCGCCGGTGGCGTTGCGCACCGTCACCGCGATCTTCGCGGGCGGGGCGGCCTGGTCGACGGCGGGCTGCGAGGGGGCCGCCGGGGTGCCGCCCGTGGTGCCGGGCGCCGCGGCCGACGAGGACGGGGCCGGGGAGGCCGCGCCGGCGGGGTGCTCGGGGCCCTTGCCGTCGAGCGGGATGTCCTCGCGGACCATCCGGAACAGGTCCTCGGCCTCGCCCGGCTTGGGCTCGACCCGGGCGGAGTCCGAGGGGCTGTAGATCCACGGCATGGTGGTCATCGTGATCCGGCCCGGGGCGACCTTCTTGAGCTCCATGCTCAGGTCGTACAGCTTGTCGATCTTGTTCAGGCCGGGGTCGACGACCATGGCCTTGATGGCCGCCTGCGCCAGGCTGTTGAGCTTCATCGGGTTGCTCAGCTTGGCGTTCTTGCGGAACTCGCGGGCCATCGAGTTCATGTACATGTGCTGGGCGTGGGCGCGGCCGATGTCGGTGCCGTCCTCGAAGCCGTAGCGGGTGCGCAGCCACTGCAGGGCCACCTCGCCCTGGATGACGTTCTCGCCCTTGGGTAGCTTCAGGCCGGAGCCCTTGCCCTCCCTGGTGCGGGAGTGCACGTTCTCCTGGACGCAGACCGGGACGCCGCCGATGGCGTCCGCCATCGTCACCACGCCCTTGAAGTCGATCATCATGAAGTGATCGATCGGGATCTTGGTCAGCTCCTGCCAGGTGGCGACCGTGCAGCCGGGGCCGCCGCGGCTGAGGGACTCGTTGGTCTGCACGAGGCCCCTGCTGGCCTGGTGGACCTTGCCGTTCGGCTCGGTGCACTTGGGCATCTTCAGCAGCGTGTCGCGCGGCATGGACACCACGGACATGTTGGAGCGGTCCGCCGACAGGTGCAGCAGCATCTGCACGTCCGCGAGGGGCGGCCCGTCGAAGGTGTCCTTCGCGCCGCCGAGGGCCTGGTTCTCCGCGCCGTCGCGGGCGTCGGAGCCGATGATGAGGATGTTCAGCGGGGTCTGCCCGAAGGCGTTGGGCTTGGAGCCGCCCAGCTTGCTGTCGCCGAGGTTGAGCGCGTCGGTCTGGATGCTGCCGTTGAGGTGCCGGTAGTAGAGGTAGCCCGCCGCCGCCGTCGTGAGTATGAGGAACGCCAGGACGGAGGCCGTCCAGCGCAGGATGCGCCGCTTGCCGCGCCGGGGCGCGGGCACGCCGGTGCCGGGCGTGCCGGGCGTCCCCTTGCCGGGCGCGCCGCCGGCGGGCACGGCTGGTCCGTCGGAGGGGCCGCCGGATATGTCGTCGGCCGGCCGGGCGGACGCCCCCTCCCCCCGCGTGCTGTCGTTCCTCACAGGTCCCCCCTCGAAATCACTTCATGACTGTGGTGGCGCCGGCCGCGCCGGCGCAGGGCTGATGGCCGGCCCGGGGGCCGGCCGGTCGGCTACTTGGCGCAGACCGCCTTGTCCGCCTCGACGCGCTGGATGTCCTCGGGCGCCTTCTGCGGCGCCGTCATCGAGATCCCCGCCCCCTTGAAGTCCGCGCCGAGCGTCAGCTTCATCGCGGTCCGGGGCCCGGCGTCGGCCGTGCCCATCTTCAGCGCCGTGGACGGCAGGCCCATCATGTCCGCCAGCGCCCGCGCCTGGTCCGCCTGGTTCGGGGCGAACTCCAGCTGCGTGGCGTCCAGCTTGGCGGGCGCGTTACCGAGGTTGCTCGCCTTGGTGACGCCCTTGTTGTTCTGCAGCCAGGTCAGGGTGGTGGAGGCCGAGCCCGAGGGCCCGCCGCCGTTGTAGACGTCCACCCGTACGTCCTTCGCCGCGGCGCGCGGGCCCTGCAGGAGCGCGTCCTGCTTGGCCTTGGCCTCGGCGTTGGCGGCCTGTTCCTTCTTCTCGACCTCGGTGAGCGAGACGTCCCCCCGGATCATCTGGAGCAGGGGGTCGGCCAGCGCGTTGTTGAGGACGACGGTGGCCTTCACCTTCTCGGCCGGGTTGTCGAGCACCGGCAGGGTGGTGAAGGTGACGTTCTTGAGGTTCATGTCCTTCAACTCACCGGCGAGGTTGGTGAGTTTCTCGATGGACCCTATGCCCGAGTCCACGCTCAGCGACTTGGTGGCCGCCTCGGCGAGGGAGAAGAACTTCTTCGGGCTGGTCAGGGTCTCCTTCGACTTCATCTCGCGCAGCATCGAACTCAGGAACTGCTGCTGCGTCTTGATGCGGTCGAGGTCGCTCTCGTTGCCGAAGGCGTGCCGGGTCCGTACGAAGGCCAGGGCCTGCTCGCCCTGCAGCCGGTGCTCGCCGGGGCCCAGCTTCAGCTTGGAGTCCTTGTCGTCGACGCCCTTCTCCAGGCAGACGGGGACGCCGCCGACGGCCGTGCTCAGCACCTTCACCGCGTTGAAGTCGACCATCATGAAGTGGTCGACGGTGATCCCGGTGAGCTCCTTGACCGTGCGCATGGTGCAGCCCGGGTCGCGGCCCTCCTGGCCGAGGCTGGTGTTGAAACGGGTCCCCCGCTGGCCCGGGATCGTCTTCATCGTCCCGTCGGGCTGCTTGGTGGGGCAGGCCGGGATGTTCGTGATCAGGTCGCGGGGGATGGACAGCGCGGTGGCGTTGGAGCGGTCCTTGGAGACGTGGAACAGGATCGTCGTGTCGGCGTGGCCGGGGCTGTCCGCGTCGCCGTAGCCCTCGTTGCCCGAGCCGGAGCGCTTGTCGGTGCCGATGACGAGGATGTTGATCGGCTGGTCCTTCTTGAAGCCGCCCGTGCCCGCGTCGCCGACGTCGGTGACCTTCAGGTTGCCGTTCAGGTGGTTGTAGTACAGGTACGCGCCCAGCGAACCGCCGACCAGCAGGAAGGCGAGCGTGCCACCGGTGACCACCAGCAGCCGCTTGCGGCGGGTGCTGCCCGTGCCGCCCTTGCGGGGCCGACCGCTGCGCCGGCCGGGCGGGGTCTCGCCGCGGCGCGGCCCGGGGACCGCCGGGGACGGCGAGGCCGGGGACTCCGGGGACTCCGCGGGCTCCGGGGACGCAGGCTTCTTGGGGGAGGCCGGTTTGCCGGAACGGGCGCCGGCGGACCTGCGGGGGGAGTTCACCGAGCGCTTCCCTTGCGGAGCGCTTCGGTCCAGTTGCAGTTCGTAATTGCCGGTGCGGGGGTTGAGCACCCACTGGTCTGCGGGGTCGATTTCCTCTGCCCGCCCACGGCTCTGCGCATCCACGGTTGCTCGAATCCTCCGTCGGTGCCTCGCGACGCGCCTCCCCCAAGACGCCCGGTCAACGATCCGGCTGCTGGTGCACGGCCTCTTTGCTGGCCAGGGCACCGGATCGCTCACCTTATCCGTCCCGGTCAACGTCAAACCATGGTGGTGACAAATTCCACTCCCCTTATATCGGGGCAAACCACCTAAGCTCCGCGCTTCGTGCACCGGCTTTTGGCATTGCTTTACCGGCAGTCGGTCATCCCCGCAGTGGTGCCGGTGAAGGTGGGGACGGGTGTGGGGGCCGTTCCGGTTCCGGTCGGCGACGGCTCGGCACTGCCGGCCCCGGCCCGTACGCCGTCCGGCTCCCGACCGTCGGCCTCCCGGCCGTCCGTCTTTCGGCCGTCCGCCTCCGTGGGCGGTGCCACCGTCAGCGGCGCGTCCGCGCGCAGCCGCTGGAACAGCCGGGCCGCATCGGGCTGCACCAGCTCGTCCCGGTTCCGGTTGGCCGCGTACGGACGGCGCGGTACCGTCAGGAACTTCACCTGCTCGGTCGGTATGTCCCGCATGCCCCGGACGAGTTCGTACAGCCCGCGCAGCGAGGCCAGCCCGGGGTCCGTGGTCACCGAGGACGTCGCCGCGTCCAACAGCGGGTACAGCCGACCCGGGTTCAGCAACACCCCGTTGCTCTGCACCTTCTTCACCAGCGAGCCGAGGAACTGCTGCTGGCGGTCCATCCGTTCGGTGTCGCTGCCGTCGCCCTGCCCGTAGCGGGCGCGCACGAAGCCGAGCGCCTGCTCGCCCCGCAGGGTCTGCCGGCCCGCGGGGAGGTGCAGCCGCGCCTCCGCGTCGTTCATCGGCTGTTTGAGGCAGACCTCCACCCCGCCGACCGCGTCCACCATCTTCTTGAACCCGCCGAAGTCCACCACCATGTGGTGATCGATCCGGATTCCGGTCAGCTTCTCCACCGTACGGATCGTGCAGGCGGCCCCGCCCCACTGGAAGGCCCAGTTGAACTGCACGAACTGCGCCGCGGTGCGGGAGCCGCCCGCCGTCAGACAGCTCGGGACGTCCGTCATCAGGTCCCGCGGGATCGAGACCGCCGTCGCGCTGCGCCGGTCCGCGGGCAGATGCAGCAGGATCACGGTGTCCGAGCGCTGCCCGCCCCCGTCACGCCCGTAGCGGGAGTTGTCCGCGCCCGCGCGCGAGTCCGAGCCGATCAGCAGGATGTTCTGGGAGCCGCCCGCGATCGCCGTCGGACGCTCCCGCTCGAAGCGCTCCAGCTCGGACGCGGCCGAGGTGTCCTCGGTGATGTTCGCGTCGAGCTTGCGGTACAGCCACCAGCCCGCCCCCGCCCCGGCCAGCACCAGCAGCGAGACCCCGGCCGCGGTCCAGCGCAGCAGCCGGCGCCGACGGTCGCGCGGAGGCTCCGGGGAGCCTCCTGCCGCCCCGGTGGCGTCGGGTATGCCTGCGCTGTCCGTCACTCGCGTACCGTCCTCACCGCGTGTTCAGGAGGCCGTACAGGTGTACGCACGGCCTGAGCCGATCCTGCCCCCGCGGCCGGGAGGCGGCCCGGGGGCGGCCCCTTGTCCAGACCCGAACGGGTGAAAGATCGGCCCCCTCGCGGCAGTGCCCGGGCGGTCGGCGCGGGATGCTCACCGCACGGTGTGGGTGACCCGCTCCGCCTCGGTGCGCTGGGCCAGGCCCTCCGCCGGCAGCCGGTCCAGGTGGCGGCACAGCACCACGGACCCGCCTGCGGCCAGAGCCGCGAACAGTCCCGCCGACAGCCCGTCCCACGTGTCGTAGCCCAGCCCGGACAGCACCCGTGACCCCGGCTCCAGCCCGAGCTTCGCCGCGTCCTCGCGGGCCCGTCCGACCAGCCCCGCGTACGACAGCTCCTCGCCGCCGACCACCAGCCCCGGCCCCTCCGGGTCGACGGGGACGAACGGGGCGAACCGGTCGCCCTGCCCCGGCACCTCCACCGCGTAGTCCGCGAAGCCGGCCGGCGGCTGCGGGAACCGCCCGCCCAGCGGCCGCAGCGCGAGCGCGACCCGCTCGCCCGAACAGGAGGCCGCTTCCTCCAGGGTGTCGGGGCCGCTCACCACCAGGTCGGCGCCCGCCGGATCCCCGCCCACCTCGGCGACCACCCCGACCGAGGCGCACGCCAGCAGCCACACGGCGCTCTGCCAGTGCGCGGGCAGCAGCAGCGCGAGCCGGTCGCCGGGCTCGGCGCCGAGGTCGCCCTGGAGCAGGTTGGCGGTCTTGGCCACCCAATTGGCGAAGGTGGCGACGGACAATTCCACGCGTTCGCCCGTGGCGTCGTCGTAGAAGGTGACGAGGGGGCGGCCCGGATCGGCGGCGAGCGCGGATCGCAGCAGGTCGGCAGGGGTGCGGTCAGAGGCGTTCACCCGCCCCAGCGTACGCGGGGCCCCTCGCCCGTACGGCGGCCCGCGGCTCACCCGTCCGGGGGAGCCGCACCCGGCAGCGAGCAGACGGACCGTCAGTTCTGCGATGGCGGTTCGTGGTGCGCGTGCCCAACATCGCTTGCATGCGTGGATTCCTTGCTTCCGCGGTCGGCGTCGCGACCGCCGCCGCCCTCGCCCTGCCGCTCGCCCTGCCCACTCCGGCCCTGGCCGAGTCGTCCCCCGCGGCCCCCGCCGGCTCCACCCAGTCTTTGCCGCTCGCCCCCCTCGGGCCCGCGGCCGACCGCTCGCCCGGCAATCCCGGCATGAGCACCTCACCGCGCCTGCCCGAAGCCAGGGGCCTGGCCGCCCGTGAGGTCGAGAGGTTCTCGCTGGTCGGCGTCGTCTGGGACGACGCCGGCAGCCAGCTTCACGGCCGCGTCCAGGTCCGCACCCGCTCCGCACGCACCGGCACCTGGTCCGACTGGCAGGACGTCGAGACCCACAACAGCGAGCACGCCCCCGACCTCGGCGCGGTCGAACGCGGCAGCGGCCGGCTCCGCGGCAGCACCGCCCCGCTGTGGGTCGGCGACTCCGACGGGATCGAGGTACGCGTCCAGGCGGAGCCAGGTGCCCCGCCCGCCGCGACGCGCTCCAGGAGCGCCGCCCGCCTCCCCTCGGGCCTGCGCATCGAACTCGTCGACCCGGGCGCGGGGGCCCCGTCGCTCCCCGGCGACGGCAAGAACACCACGAGCGGCACGGGCACCACGGGCACCACAGGGACCACGGGAACCCCCGTCGACGACGACAAGGGCGACCCCGTGGCCCTGCCCGGCATGTCGATGGCCACGGCGGAGGCCTCCTCCGCCAACGTGCCGCTGGCCCCCCTCGGCGCCAAGGAGATCGCCCCCCTCAACCGGCAGGACACCATCGCCGACGCGGTCATCGCCGTCGACGGCGCCCTCAGCAGCCCCCCGTACATCGGCCCGCGCCCGGGCATCGTCACCCGGCTGGGCTGGGGCGCGGACGAATCGCTGCGCGAGAAGGAGTTCGCGTACACGAGCACCGTCAAGGCGGCCTTCGTCCACCACACCGCCTCCGGCAACAACTACGACTGCAAGGACGCCCCGGCGTTGCTGCGCAGCCTGTACCGCTACCACGTGGTCAGCGCCGGCTGGCGGGACTTCGGCTACAACTTCGCCGTCGACAAGTGCGGCACCGTGTACGAGGGCCGCGCCGGCGGAGTCGCCAGGCCGGTCCTCGGCGCGCACACCATGGGGTTCAACACCGACAGCATGGGCATCGCGGTGCTCGGCACCTTCACGACCACCGCCCCGCCGGCGGCCGCGGTGCAGTCGGTGGCCGCGCTCACGGCCTGGAAGCTGGGACTGTTCAACCGGGACCCGCGGGCCACGGTCACGCTGAAGTCGGGCGGCGGGAACCTGTACGCCAAGGGCAGCAGCGTGAAGATGAACGTGATCTCCGGGCACCGGGACGGCTTCGCCACGGAATGCCCCGGCAAGCTCCTGTACGGCCAGCTCCCGCCGACCCGCACCACCTCGGCCAGACTCCAGGGCCGCTGACCCGCCCCGCCCCGCGGCCCCGGACCGCGGGGGCCCGCCTCCCCGCGCGCCGCGGGGCACCTCTGGCTGCGCCGCCCCCGCACGGGCCGCGGGTACCCGACCGCGCGGTGCGCGTCTGCGGGTCGTGCGTGGCTGTTCGCGCAGTTCCCCGCGGCGCGCCTGTGTGTGCGGGTCGTGGGTGGTTGATCGCGCAGTTCCCCGCGCCCCTGGGGGGCACCCGTCGTGCGGCGGCGTCGGATGTGTGAGGGCATCACAGGAAACGTGCCGCCCGCAGTACCGGCGCCGCGCGGGACGATGCCCCAGGGGCGCGGGGAACTGCGCGCTCAGCCAGGTACGACCTGCAGTCGAGCACTGTCCCCGGGCCGCAGCATGCCCTTGCCCCGGGGCGCCGTGCCGGCCCTCGCAAGGCCGCTGCCGGGCGGGGCGACGCTTCAGGGGCGCGGGGAACTGCGCGCTCAGCCACCCGCGGCCCGCGGGGTGCCCCGGCGGCGGCGATACGCTCATGGCATGGCCGGCCGCTTCGATCCCCTCACCCGTGCCGCCGTACGCGGCGGCCGCACGGACGTCCCCGCGCCCGGCGGCCCCCCGGCTTCGGCCGCGGCCCTCCACCGGGCATGGGCCCCGGAAGGCCCCGTGGACCTCGGCCTCACCCTCGGCCCGCTGCGCCGCGGCCCCCACGACCCGACCTTCCGCGTCACCGCCGACGGCTCCGTCTGGCGCGCCAGCCGCACCCCCCTCGGCCCCGCCACACTGCGCGTCGCCGCGGACCGCACCACCGGCACGGTCCGGGCCGAGGCCTGGGGCCCCGGCGCCGAGTGGATGCTCGACGGCCTGCCCGCCCTCCTCGGGGCCGACGACGACCCGTCGGCCTTCGTCCCGCGTCACCGCCTGCTGCACGCCAGCCACCGCAGCCGCCCCGGCCTCCGCCTGACCCGTACCGGGCTGGTGCTGGAGTCGCTGATCCCGACCGTCCTGGAGCAGAAGGTCACCAGCGACGAGGCCTACCGTTCCTGGCGCCGCCTGGTGCGCCGGTACGGGGAACCCGCGCCCGGCCCGCAGACCGCCGCTGACGCTGGCCTGTACGTCATGCCGGACGCCCGGACCTGGGCGATGATCCCGTCCTGGGACTGGCACCGGGCCGGGGTCGACGCCAAGCGCTCGGGGACCATCGTCCGGGCCGTGCGGGTGGCGGCCCGGATGGAGGAGGCCGCCGCCATGCCGCCGGGGCGGGCCGCCGCCCGGCTGGAGGCGGTGCCCGGCATCGGCCCGTGGACCTCGGCGGAGACCCTCCAGCGCAGCAACGGCGACCCGGACGCCGTCACCACCGGCGACCTGCACCTGCCCGGCATCATCGGCTACGCCCTGGCCGGCGACCGGGACGCCGATGACGCCACCATGCTCGAACTGCTCGCCCCGTACGCAGGTCAGCGCCACCGCGCGGCCCGTCTGATCCTCCTGGCCGGCCGCACCCCACCCCGCCGCGCCCCCAGGATGTACCGCAACGACATCGCCCACCTCTGACGGGCGTCCAAGGGGGCGGGGAACTGCGCGCTCGGCCACATGCGACCCGCACCTGAGGGCCCTGTCCGAGAGCGCGCCCGCGCCTGCGGGGCGGTGGCCGCGCGGGGCGATGCTTCAGGCGGCGCGGGGAACTGCGCGCCCAGCCCCCCGCGGCCCGCGCCCAGCCCCCCGCGGGCCCGCGGTCGGGCCCCCGGGCCCGCATCCCCGCGCCGTGCGGGGGCCACGGCGGGTCAGCGGATCGTGAGGAAGGGGTCCGCGGGGCGAGGGGCCCGCTCGCGCGGCGCCTGCGCCGCATGCCCGACGGCCACGGCCCCCATGGGGTCCCAGTCCTCCGGGAGCCCCAGCACCTTGCGCACCACGTCCCGGCAGAACATCGTCGACGACACCCACGCCGACCCCAGCCCCTCCCCGGCCAGCGCGACCAGGAAGTTCTGTACGCCGGCGCCGGTCGCGACCACGAACATCTCCCGCTCGGCCGCGTCCCGCCGGGCGTGCCCGTAGGTGTGCGCGCCGTCCATCACCATGCACGGCACCACCAGGTACGGCGCGTTCCGCAGCACGTCGCCGCGCCGCACCCGCTTCGCGATCGACTCCTCGCTCTTGCCGTCGCGCCGCAGGTCCTCGATCCAGGCGTCCCGCATCGCGTCGAGCAGTTCGCGCCGCGCGCCCTCGGATTCCACCAGGACGAACCGCCACGGCGTCGTGTGGTGCGGCGCCGGGGCGGTCACGGCCGCGGCGACGGCCCGCCGGACCGCGGCCGGGTCCACCGGTTCGGCGGTGAAGGCCCGTACGGTGCGGCGCTGCGTGACCGCCTCCCGTACCGCCTCCGAGGTGCCGAGGCGGAACAGGTCCTCGGCGGCGGGCCGCACCAGCTGCGCGGCGGTGGCGCCTTCGCCGAGGAGGTGCCCGAGCCCGCGTACGACGGCCACCGGCAGCCCCTCGGCCTTGCCCTTGACGAGGTCGCCGGCGGCGGCCAGTTCGTCGGCGGTGGCGACGACGGTCGCGCTGAGCGGGTTGCCGTGCGCGTCGGTGCCGCCGCGCAGGTCGTCGAGGACGCGTACGCCGGCGGAGCCGATGGCCACGTCGGTCAGGCCGGCCCGCCAGGGCCGCCCGAAGGTGTCGGTGACGATGACGCCGACATCGACGGAGAGCAGTTCCCGCAGCCCGGCGCGGATCGCGGCGGCGGAGGCGTCGGGGTCCTCGGGCAGCAGCAGTACGGTGCCGGGTTCGGTGTTGGAGGCGTCGACGCCGGCGGCGGCCATGACCAGGCCCTGCCGGTTCTCGACTATCCGCAGCGGGCCGCGGCGCGCGACGACCCGTACGGTCTCGGCGTCTATGGCCTCCTCGCGCGAGTCGGCCCGGACGATCCGGCCCTCCGCCTTGGAGACGATCTTCGAGGTGACGAGCAGGACGTCGCCGTCCCGCAGTCCGGGCGCCGTGTCCGCGACGAGTCGGGCGAGGTCGTCGCCGGGCCGGACCTCCGGCATCCCGGCGAGGGCCCACACCTCGTACGAGGGCGAGGGCGACGGTGAGGTCGACGGCGCGGGCACGGGCATCGGCGACGGCGAGGACGCGGTCACCTGGCCGCCTCCGCGAGGGCCAGTGCGGCGCGGGCCATCTCGGCGGTCGCGTCGAGGTCGGTCATCATCAGCGGCACCGCGCGGCAGGCGATCCCGGCGGCCTCCACCTCGGCGACGGCGTCCGCGTCGGCGGTGTCGACGAGCCAGCCGTCGAGGAGGTCGGAGCCGTAGTGCCGGGCGACGGCGGCGGCGGTGGCTTCGACGCCGACCGCGGCCAGCACCTTGTCGGCCATGCCGCGCACGGGGGCGCCGCCGACGATGGGGGAGAGGCCGACGACGGGTGCCGCGGCGGCGGCGACGGCCTCGCGGATGCCGGGTACGGCGAGGATGGTGCCGACGGAGACGACCGGGTTGGACGGCGGGAAGAGGATGACGTCGGCCTCGGCGAGGGCCTCCAGGACGCCCGGTGCGGGTTTGGCCTGTTCGGCGCCGACGGGTACGACGGCCTCGGCGTCGAGGGAGGCGCGCAGCCGGACCCAGTACTCCTGGAAGTGGATGACGCGGCGCTCGCCGGTGCTGGCGTCGGTGACGGCGACGTGGGTCTCGACCCGGTCGTCGGACATGGGCAGCAGCCGGACGCCGGGCTGCCAGCGGTCGCAGAGGGCTTCGGTGACGGCGCTCAGCGGGTAGCCGGCGTCGATCATCTGGGTACGGACGATGTGGGTGGCGAAGTCGCGGTCTCCGAGGCCGAACCAGGAGGGTCCGACCCCGTAGGCGGCGAGTTCTTCCTTGACGGTGAAGGACTCGTCGGCGCGGCCCCAGCCCTGCTCCTCGTTGATGCCGCCGCCGAGGGTGTACATGACGGTGTCGAGGTCGGGGCACACCTTGAGCCCGAACAGGTGGATGTCGTCACCGGTGTTGCCGATGACGGTGATCTCCGCGTCGGGGACCGCCGACTTCAGTCCGCGGAGGAAACGGGCGCCGCCGATGCCGCCGGCCAGAACAACAATGCGCATGCGGACAGTCTGTCAGCCGCGGTCCGCCGGGCGTGCTCCGTCAGACGGAGAGGGCCTCGGGCCGGGCGGGGGAGCAGTGGTGCATGGGCATCTCGGTCAGGCCGGGGAAGTAGACGTGCAGGCTGACCGCGCCGTCGAGGCCGTCGTTGACGACCTCGTGGTCGTAGCCGGGGGCGAAGACGCGCTGGGCGCCGGCCCGGAGGGTGAGGGCGCCGCGGGGGCTGTGCTCGGTGAGCGTGCCGTCGAGGACGGTCAGGACGCCGGAGGAGGCGCCGTGGTCGTGCCGGCCGCTGCCCTGTCCGGGGACCCAGCTGAGGAGCCACACCTCGTAGCCGGGGCCGGTGCGCAGCCGGTGGTACCAGCGGGTGGTGGCGTCGTAGCGGACGAGGTGCTGCCAGCTCGCGCGGTCCTCGGCGATGGAGCGGGCGAGGCCGACGAACTCGGAGAGGGTGGAGGGGTGTTCGCGGGCGGGCTGGAGCAGGTGCTGGACGGCGAGGATGTCGCCGGCGATCTGGAGGTCGCTCTCCGTGACCGGGGGGCGGTCGTCCGCGGTCGCGGCAGCGGTGGCCGCGGCGGGAACGGAAGCGGTAGCGGTGGGTGCGGGGATGCGCATTGCGGGGTCCTCGGGAGATGTCAGGGGTGCTGGCGGTTGCTGCGGGGGTGGCCGGAGCTCAGGGGAGCCGGGGCTCCGAGGGCATCAACAGCTGCAACAGCAACAGCGGACCTGGGCAGCGCGCAGGAACCCACGAACGGGGGTCCGGGTGGCGGCTGCGGTCTCTGACATGGGGACAAGGAGACCGGCTCGGGGGCCGGACTGTCAACCCAATGACCGGTTTGGCGGAAAAGGTTCATCTGATCCGGTTAACACGGTCGGAGAAAGGTTTGTGCACCCCGTGACCGGGGAGATGGCGCTCCAGGTCCCGCTGTCGCCCTGTTCAAACGTGCGATGCCAACTCGTGATCGGAATGTGATCTGCGCCGCTTCTATGGCCGGATTGCAACCGGTCCATGGGGCGTCGCGTCGGTTGCGGGTGAAGTGGGCGCAGTCGGACGCCAGTGGCATGTGTCACGATTTTTGGCGATTTGATCACTTTCTGCATAGCCTTGGTTCCGCAGAGTGAATAAGGGCCCCAATAGCAGATCCCAGCTTGACTGGGCTGGAGCCCCCCACTTGTAATTTCACTCGTGTCGTTACGTAGCGATGAGTAACGACGCCACCACGGGGATGCACAGACAGAGCGAGGGGCGCACATGACCGAGCTGTTTCAGGAACTGCTGGTCGAGGAAGCGGACGAAGAGCTCGGATGGCAGGAGCGCGCCCTGTGCGCTCAGACCGACCCCGAGTCCTTCTTTCCCGAGAAGGGCGGCTCCACCCGCGAGGCCAAGAAGGTCTGCCTCGCCTGCGAAGTCCGCTCCGAATGCCTTGAGTACGCCCTCGCCAACGACGAGCGATTCGGCATCTGGGGCGGCCTGTCCGAACGCGAGCGCCGCCGCCTGAAGAAGGCCGCCGTCTGACCGCCCCCACCGCACGGAAAACAACACCAAGAGCACACCACACGGTCCGCCTCCTGCACCTTCCCCGCAGGAGGCGGACCGGCGTGTTCCCAGCCGTTAGTGTGGGGCGCTGTCCAGCAGCCTCCGAGGGCACACCACCCCCGGACCCTCCTCCCGCGCCCGGGGGGACCCCCAGGCCGGAGGGCCAGTAGAGCGATGTCCCTGCACAGCCAGTCGACGGCCTCCTACCAGGCTGACGCCACCCCCCAGTTCCCCCGGCACGTCGTCACCGCGGTCCTCGTCGCTCACGACGGAGCACGCTGGCTCCCCAAGACCCTCGCCGGACTCCTCGGCCAGGAACGCCCCGCGCAGAACCACGTCGCCGCCGACACCGGCAGTGCCGACGACTCGTCCCGCCTGCTGACCGAGGCCCTCGGCGACGGCCGAGTCCTGCACCTCGCCCGCCGCACCGGATTCGGCACCGCCGTCGACGAGGCCGCCCGCTCCGCCGGCACCCTCACCCCCGAGGACCTCCCCTACCTCAAGCGACCCAGCGGCTGGGACCCCGTCAGCCGCACCTGGCGCGACGACACCTACGACCTCCCCGAGCTCCCCCACGGCGAACCCGTCCAGTGGCTCTGGCTGCTCCACGACGACAGCGCCCCCGAGCCCGACGCCCTCACCGAACTGCTGCGCGTCGCCGAGGAGAACCCCGACGCCGCCGTCATCGGCCCCAAACTGCGCGGCTGGTACGACAACAAGCAGCTCCTCGAAGCCGGCGTCACCATCGCCCGCAGCGGCCGCCGCTGGACCGGCCTCGACCGCCGCGAACAGGACCAGGGCCAGCACGACCAGGTCCGCCACGTCCTGTCCGTCTCCACCGCCGGCATGCTCGTGCGCCGCGACGTCTACGACGACCTCGGCGGCTTCGACCGCCGCCTGCCCCTCATGCGCGACGACGTCGACCTGTGCTGGCGCGTCCAGAGCGCCGGCCACACCGTCCTCGTCGCCCCCGACGCCGTCCTGCGGCACGCCGAGGCCGCCGCCCGCGAGCGCCGCACCGTCGACTGCGCCGGCCGCAGCGCCGTCGGCCCGCACCGCGTCGACAAGGCCGGCGCCGTCTACACGATGCTCGCCAACAGCTCCGGCCGGGCCCTGCCGTACGTCCTGCTGCGCCTGGTCGCCGGCACCGTGCTGCGCACCCTCGGCTACCTCGTCGGCAAGGCCCCCGGCCAGGCCGTCGACGAGTTCACCGGCCTCCTCGCCACCCTGCTGCGCCCCGGCCGCCTCCTCGGCGCCCGCCGCCGGCGCGGCCGCCCCGCCGTCCCCGCCAGGGAACTGCGCCCCCTGTTCCCGCCGCCCGGCGCCACCGTGCGCGCCGGCGCCGAACAGCTCGCCGGATACCTCGGCTCCGGACGCGACACCGACGGCGCCGCCGCCGGCCGGCACGGCGGAGCCGTCGAATCCGGCCCCGGCGGCGAGGACGCCGACTACCTCCACGTCGAACAGTTCGCGCGCCTGAAGCGGATCGCCCGCAACCCCGCGCCCGTCCTCTTCGCCCTCCTCCTGCTCGTCTCCGTCATCGCCTGCCGCGGCCTCCTCGGCGGCGGCTCCCTCATGGGCGGCGCCCTGCTGCCCGCCCCCGACAGCGGCCTCGACCTCTGGCACCGCTACACCCGCGACTGGCAGCCCGTCGGCGTCGGGTCCACCGCCGGCGCACCCCCGTACCTCGCCGTCCTCGGAGCCCTCTCCACCCTGCTCCTCGGCTCCACCGACGCCGCCCTGACCCTGCTGCTGGTCTGCTCGGTCCCGCTCGCCGGACTCACCGCCTACTTCGCCTCCCGGCCGCTCGTCGACTCCCGGTTGCTGCGCGCCTGGGCCGCCGTCGCCTACGCCTTCCTGCCCGCCGTCACGGGAGCCCTCGCCGGCGGCCGCCTCGGCACCGCCGTCCTCGCGGTCCTGCTCCCGCTCATCGCCCGCTCCGCCGTCACCGCCTTCGGCCTCGCCGACCCCGCGCCCACCGGTGCAGCCGGCTCCGGCACCGCGGCCCCCGCGCAGCGCGGCGGCCGGCGCGCGGTGTGGACGTACACCCTCCTGCTGACCCTGGCCACTGCCTTCACCCCGGTCATCTGGCTGCTGGCCGCCGTCCTCGCCGCCGCCGCGGCGGTCCGCCGGCGCACCGAGTGGAAGGCGTACGGGCTGCGGCTGCTCGCCTCCCTCGCCGTCCCGCTCCTCGTCCTCGCCCCCTGGTCCCTGGGCCTGCTCCTGCACCCGGGCCGGCTCCTGGACGAGGCCGGCCTCCCCGGCGCCGCCGGCCGGGCCACCGCCCTCGACCTCGTCGGCCTCAGCCCCGGCGGCCCCCGCGCCGCCGGCGGTCTGCTGCTCCTCGGCGTCGTCCTCGCCGCCCTGGCCGCCCTGCTGCGCACCGAGCGGCGGCTCGCCGTCCGCGCCGCCTGGGCCGCCGCCCTGGCCGCGCTGGCCCTGGCCGTCGTCCTCAACCGCACGGGCTGGGCCGGACCCGCCGTCCTCGTGTACGGGCTCGCCCTGCTCGCCGCCGCCGCCGTCGGCGCGGACGGGGCCAAGGAGCGCGTCGCCGCCAGCAGCTTCGGCTGGCGCCAGCCCGCAGCCGCGCTGGTCGCCCTCGCGGCCGCCGCCGGCCCGCTGCTGGGCGCGGCCGGCTGGATGGTCTCCGGGGCCGCCGGCCCGCTGGAGCGGCGCAACCCGGTCCAGGTCCCCGCCTTCGTCGCCGAAGAGGGCAGCACCCGCGACCAGGCCCGCACCCTCGTCCTCGGCGGCAGCTCGCCCGCCACCGTCTCCTACGCCCTCGTCCGCGGCTCGGGCGGCAGCCTCGGCGACGCCGAACTCGCCGCCGGGGCCGGCAGCACCCCCGCCCTCGACAAGGTCGTCTCCAGCCTCGTCGCCGGCTCCGGCGCCGACCAGAGCGACCAGCTCAGCGGGTACGGCATCCGCTACGTCCTGGTCCGCGACGGCGCCCCGCAGCAGATGCGGAAGGTCCTCGACACCACCCCCGGCCTGAGCCGGCTCAGCCAGCTCGACGGCAGCGCCCTGTGGCGGGTGGACCGGCAGGTCGCCCGCGCCGTCATCGTCTCCGGCAAGCCGGGCGAGGCCCCCATCCCGGTGGCCTCCGGCCCCGTCGAGGCCCACACCAGGGTCCCGGCGGGCGAGGCGGGCCGCGTCCTGCGCATCGCCGACCGTGCCGCGCCCGGCTGGCGGGCCACCCTCGACGGCAAGCCGCTCAAGGCCAGGACCCTCGACGGCTGGGCCCAGGGCTTCGAACTGCCCGCCGCCGGCGGCCGCCTCGACCTCGTCCACGAGGACTCCTTCCCCCGGACCGCCTGGCACTGGGCCCAGGGCGGGCTCGCCCTGCTGCTGCTCGTGATGGCCCTGCCCGGCCGCCGGGCCAGCCTCGACGACGACCTGCCCGACGAGGAGGCCGCCGCCGACCGGCCCGCCCCCGGTGAGGCCGGCGAGGGCCGCCGGGCCCGCCGCCTGCGCGCCGAGGCCGACGGGGCGGCCGCCCCGCCCGCCGCCGGCACCGCGGCCGAGCCCGCCGGCGCCGTGGCCGACCCGTACGCGGCGATCCCGGCGCAGCCCGGGTACGGGGAGGACGCCTACGCCTACCAGTCGTACGGGGACCAGTCGTACGGCGACCAACCGCGCGGCGACCAGGGCCACGGCGACCAGGGCTACGCCTACGGGCAGCCGGACCGGCCGCAGCAGCCGTACGTCCCCGCCCAGGCCACCGACTACGAGCAGTACCCGTACCAGCAGGGCTACGACCCCCAGGGCTACGAACCCCACCAGGCCTACCCCCAACAGCCCCAGCAGCCCCACCAGCCCCACCAGCCCCACGCCCAGCCGTACCCGCACCCGTACGAGCAGCAGCCGTACGACGCCTACGGACAGCACGACCAGCGTCCCGACGGGAGCCACCAGCAGTGAAGCAGCGCGCCCCCCTGACGCTGGCGGCCGCCGCCGCGGCCCTCGCCGCCTTCGCCGGCCTCGCCCACCTCACCGCGCCCGCCGCCCCGACCGCCGACGACCGCACCACGGCCGCGGCCCGGATGCCCGTCGAGCGGTCCGCGCTGGTCTGCCCCGCGCCCAGCAGCTCCGACATCGCCGAGACCACGTACACGGCGATCACCCCCGGTGCGGCCGGCGGCGGCAGGGGCTCGGCCCGGCTGCTCGGCGCCACCAAGGAGGCCAAGCCCGTCCTGGAGCTGAAGGAGCGCGGCAAGCCGGCCGGGGCGACCGCCTCCGGCGCCGAGGCCCCCGGCCTGGCCGGCATCGCCGACGGCGCCCTCGCCCCCGGCTGGACGGCGCAGCAGACCACCAAGGTGTCGGTGGGCCGGGCCCGCGGCCTGCTCGGCGTCGGCTGCACCACCCCCGGCACCGACTTCTGGTTCCCGGGCGCGAGCACCGCCAAGGGGCGCGAGGACTACCTGCACCTCACCAATCCGGACGACACCGCGGCCGTGATCGACATCAAGATGTTCGGGCCCGACGGGGCGGTCAAGGACGAGACCGGCGTCAGCGAGAACATCCGCATCGACCCCCGCTCCACCAAGGCGGTCTCGCTGGCCTCCCTCGCCCCCGGCAAGGAGCTCGCCGACGTCACCGCGCACGTGACCACCCGCGCCGGCCGCGTCGGAGCCTCCCTGCAGGCGGGCGAGGAGAACGTCGGGGCGGACTGGCTGGCGGCCTCCGCCGACCCGGCCGCCGCCCAGGTGCTGCCGGGCATCCCGGCGGACGCCACCTCCGTGAAGCTGGTCGCGTTCGCACCCGGCGAGGAGGACGCCGACCTCACCGTGAAGCTGGCCGGCCCGAACGGCCCGATCAGCCCGGCCGGCAACGAGCAGCTGCACCTCAAGGCCGGCATGACGGCCGGCGTGGACCTCAAGGACGTCACCCGCGGCGAGGCCGGCTCGCTGCTGCTGGCCCCGGCCGACCCGAGGAAGGCCGTACCGGTGGTCGCGGCGCTGCACGTGGTCCGCGGCAGCGGCGCCAAGCAGGAGATGGCCTTCGTCCCGGCCACCGCACCGGTGGGGGCGCGGGCGACCGTCGCCGACAACCGGGCCGACGAGAACGCGAGCGTGCTGTCGCTGACCGCGGTCGGCGCCGACGCGAAGGTGAAGGTCACGGCCTCGCCGGGAACCGAGGCGGGCGAGCCGGCCACCAAGGAGGTCACCGTCAAGGCGGGCAGCACGCAGACCGTCTCCCTGGCCCCCGGCGGGGCGAAGGGCGCCTACGCGCTGACCGTCGAGACCCTCTCCGGCGGCCCGGTCCACGCGGCCCGCACCCTGACGCTGCCCCACGAGGGCATCGTGATGTTCACCGTCCAGACCCTGTCCGACGACCGCGGCATGGTCCCGGTGCCGAAGGCCGTGCAGGACCTCACGGTCCTCACCCGGTAGCCGACCCGGTAGCCGGGCGCGGTACGGTCCGGCGTCAGTCCTGGCCGTACCGCGGGTCCACCGTCTCCGGGGACAGCCCCAGCAGTTCCGCCACCTGCTCGACCACGACCTCGTGGACCAGCACCGCCCGGTCGTCCCGCGTCTTCGACCGGATCTCCACCGGCCGCCGGAACACCACGATCCGCGCCGGCCGGTCCGGGCCCGACGGCTCCGACAGCGCACCCAGCGGCACCGCCTCGTCGTTCCAGCCGCCGTCCGGCCCGCCGGGCGGCCCCGGCACGTCCGCGACCAGGAACTCCACGTCCGCCAGCTGCGGCCAGCGCCGCTCCAGCCGCTCCACCGACTCCTGTACGAGGTCGCCGAAGAGCTCGGCCCGGCTGGCGGCCAGCGGCACCTGGGGCGGCGCCACCGGACCCCGCATCCCCCGCCCGTGCCGGTCGCGGCGGCGGACGCGCGGCTCGGCGGGGGGTTCGGCGGGGTGCGGTGCGCGGGGCGGCACGGGGCTGTCGGTCACCCCCGCAGCGTAGCCCCGAAACGGGCTCCGACCGGGGCGTTTCGAGGCCCGCCGGGCCCCTTCGGGGAGGCGACACGGGGGAGTGACGGGCGGGAGAGTCGTCGCGGCCCGGTCAAGAGTGCGGTACCGTCCAACGTCGTGAGCCTTGTACGTCGCTGTTCGCGCACCGCGTGCGGCCGCCCTGCCGTCGCGACCCTGACGTACGTCTACGCCGACTCGACCGCAGTTCTCGGCCCGCTCGCCACCTACGCCGAACCCCACTGCTACGACCTGTGCGCCGAGCACTCCGAGCGCCTGACCGCACCCCGCGGCTGGGACGTCGTGCGCCTGACCGACGGGTCGGGCCCGTCCCGCCCGAGCGGCGACGACCTCGAAGCGCTGGCCAACGCCGTCCGCGAGGCGGCCCGCCCGCACGACCGCGCCGCCGAGGCCGGCCGCGGCGGCGCCCAGGGCGGCCCGGGGTCCGGCGGCGAGACCCGCCGAGGGCACCTGCGGGTGCTGCGCTCCCCCGACTCCTGACGGGCACCGCCCCTCGCGCCGCCCCGGACCGCGTACGCCCCCCGGACCGCCACGCCCCCGGACCCGGGTGTCCCGTGGCCACCGCGGCCCGATCGGCCGGTTGCCTGCACGGTAGGTTTGGGCCCACCGCACGGGTACCTTCCAGGAGGGCAGGCAGTCAGTGGCCGCAGATTTCTCGAACATCGTCAAGGCGTACGACGTACGCGGCGTCGTGCCCGACGAGTGGGACGAATCGCTGGCCGAGCTGTTCGGTGCCGCCTTCGTCGAGATCACCGGCGCCACCGCGATCGTCGTCGGCCACGACATGCGGCCCTCCTCGCCCGGCCTGTCCGCCGCCTTCGCGCGCGGCGCGGCCGCCCGCGGCACCGACGTCACCCTCATCGGGCTCTGCTCCACCGACCAGCTGTACTACGCCTCCGGCAAGCTCGACCTGCCCGGCGCGATGTTCACCGCCTCCCACAACCCGGCCCGCTACAACGGCATCAAGCTCTGCCGCGCCGGCGCCGCCCCCGTCGGCCAGGACACCGGCCTCGCGACCATCCGGGAACTCGTCGAGAAGTGGTCCGACGAAGGCCTCCCCGCGGCCCCCGGGGACACCGTCCCCGGCACCGTCACCGAGCAGGACACCCTCGTCGGCTACGCCGAACACCTCAAGTCGCTCGTCGACCTCGGCGGGATCCGCCCCCTGAAGGTCGTCGTGGACGCGGGCAACGGCATGGGCGGCCACACCGTCCCCACCGTCTTCGACGGCCTGCCGCTGGAGCTCGTACCCCTGTACTTCGAGCTCGACGGCACCTTCCCGAACCACGAGGCCAACCCCCTCGACCCGAAGAACATCGTCGACCTCCAGGCCCGCGTGCGCGCCGAGGGCGCCGACCTCGGCCTCGCCTTCGACGGCGACGCCGACCGCTGCTTCGTCGTCGACGAGCGCGGCGAGGGCGTCTCCCCCTCCGCGATCACCGCGCTCGTCGCGGCCCGCGAGCTCGCCCGCAACGGCGGCACCGGCACGGTGATCCACAACCTGATCACCTCCTGGTCCGTCCCCGAGGTCGTCCGCGAACACGGCGGCACCCCCGTGCGCACCCGCGTCGGCCACTCCTTCATCAAGGAGGAGATGGCCCGCACCGGCGCCATCTTCGGCGGCGAGCACTCGGCGCACTACTACTTCAAGGACTTCTGGAACGCCGACACCGGCATGCTCGCCGCGCTCCACGTCCTCGCCGCCCTCGGCGGCCAGGAGGGCCCCCTCTCCGCCCTCGTCGCCTCCTACGACCGGTACACCGGCTCCGGAGAGATCAACTCCACCGTCGCCGACCAGGCCGACCGCATCGCCGCCGTCAAGGCCGCGTACGGCAGCGCCGACGGCACCACCCTCGACGAGCTGGACGGCCTCACCGTCACCTCCGCCGACTGGTGGTTCAACCTGCGCCCCTCCAACACCGAGCCGCTGCTGCGCCTCAACGTCGAGGCCCGCGACCCCGAGACCCTCACCCGGATCCGCGACGAGGTCCTCGCCCTGGTCCGCGCCTGAGCACCGCGCCACCGGGGGGGGGGGGGGGGGGGGGGGGGGGGGGGGGGGGGGGGGGGCTCCCCCCCCCCCCCCCCCCCGCCCCGATCAGCCGCCCAGTTCCTGGTGGCGGGCGGCGAGCGCGGCCGTGCCGGCCTCCGTCAGGGAGCCGTACAGGCGCAGCCGGGAGAAGCCGCCGTCGGGGAAGATGTCGATGCGGACGTGGGTGCCGACCGCCGGGGTGTCCAGTACGAAGCGGTGGTTGGTGTCGGGCTGCAGGCGGGTGCGCGGCAGGAACTCGGTCCACTCCCCGTCCTCGCCCGTCCTGACCGACAGGGAGGCCCAGCCGGCCGAGTTGCCCTTGAGGTAGGCGGTGTCGATCTCGACGGCGCGGATCTCGGACTCGGCGACCAGCTGGTAGCGGATCCAGTCGTTGCCGTCGTCGCGGCGGCGGGCGGTCTCCCAGCCGTCGTCCATCTTGCGGGAGCGGCCCGGGTTGATGGTGTTGGTCGGCGGGGAGTAGAAGCGGTTGGACGCGTCCTGGACGGCGCCGCCGTTCTCCAGGGCGACGACGTCGAAGGAGCCCAGGGCCCGCAGCCACTTCGGGTCCGGGAGGACCTCGCCGTGGACGCGGAGGCGGGCGATGCCGCCGTCCGGGTGCTGGTTGACGCGCAGGTGCGTGAAGCGCTGTTCGGCGTTCACCTCGAAGCCGTTGGCGGCGTGGCCGCCGACCGGGGTGCGCGGGACGAGGGTGGTCCACTTGACGTCGTCGCCGAGGAGTTCCTCGGGGGTGGGGGCGAGCGCGCCCTCCCAGTTGGTGCCCTCGACGGAGACGGCCTGCGGCATGTTGCCGCGGAAGTGGGCGGTGTCGACGACGATGCCGCGGATCACGCCGGGCGCGCCCAGGCGTACGAGGGCCCAGTCGTGGTCCTCCGCGGTGGGCCAGGGCCGTTCGGCGCAGACGCCGCGGCGGCGGCGGGTCTCCCAACCGTCCATGACCTTGCCCTTGTGCCCGAAGTCCTCGGGGTCGAAGTGCGCGGGCTCGGAGACCAGCAGGTTCTCGCGCTGGGCGAAGAACTCGTCGTTGGCGGCGATGACACCGGCGCCCAGCTCACGGGCGGCGAGGTTCGCGTACTGGGTGAACGGGAACTCGGCCGTGCGGTAGTCGGCGTACGGGTCGCCGCCCCCGTACGGGTTCGCGTTGCCGGTGAAGGAGGGGATCGCTGCCACGGTCAGTTCTGCCTTTCGAGGAGGAGGCCGGTGGGCTCGGACGGAGTGCCGCGGTCGGCGATCTTCCGCCCGCGCAGCCAGGTGGACTTCACGACGCCGTGCAGGGTCCTGCCCGCGTACGCCGTGACCTGGTTGCGGTGGTGGAGCTCGGCCGGGTCCACGGTGAACGTTTCTTCGGGGGCCAGGACCGCGAAGTCGGCGTCGCGGCCGACCTCGATGGCGCCCTTGCGGTCCAGGCCCGCCAGGCGGGCGGGGGCGGCGGACATCCAGCGGACGACGTCCTCCAGGGTGCGGCCGCGGCGGCGGGCCTCGGTCCAGACGGCGGGCAGGCCCAGTTGGAGGGAGGAGATGCCGCCCCAGGCGGTGGAGAAGTCGGCGGTCTTGAGGTCCGCGGTGGAGGGCGAGTGGTCGGAGACGATGCAGTCGATGGTGCCGTCGGCGAGCGCGCCCCACAGCAGGTCCTGGTTGGCGGCCTCGCGGATGGGCGGGCAGCACTTGAACTCGCTGGCGCCGTCGGGCACTTCCTCGGCCGTCAGGGTCAGGTAGTGCGGGCAGGACTCGACGGTGATCGCGACGCCTTCGGCCTTGGCGGCGGCGATCAGCGGGAGCGCGTCGCTCGACGACAGGTGCAGGACGTGGACGCGGGCGTTCAGCCGGCGGGCCTGGGCGATCAGGTTCCCGATCGCGGTGTTCTCGGCGTCGCGCGGTCGGGAGGCGAGGAAGTCGGCGTACTTCGGGCCGGGCACGACCGGCGCGGAGTCGAGGTGGTGGGGGTCCTCGGCGTGCACGATCATCAGGCCGCCGAAGCCGCTGATCTCGGCGAGGGAGGCCGCCAGCCGGTCCTGGTCGAGCTCCGGGAACTCCTCGACGCCGGAAGGGGACAGGAAGCACTTGAAGCCGAACACCCCGGCGTCGTGCAGTGGGCGCAGGTCCTTGACGTTGTCGGGGAGGGCGCCGCCCCAGAAGCCGACGTCCACGTGGGCCTTCGCGCGGGCCACGTCCTGCTTGACGCGCAGGTTGGCGACGGTGGTGGTGGGCGGCAGCGAGTTCAGCGGCATGTCGAGGAGGGTGGTGATGCCGCCGGCCGCGGCGGCGCGGGTGGCCGTCCAGAAGCCCTCCCACTCGGTGCGGCCGGGGTCGTTCGCGTGGACGTGGGTGTCGACCAGGCCGGGGAGCAGGACGTCGTCCCCGAAGTCCTCGACGCGGGCGCCGGCCGGGGTCTCGGCGTCGTACGGGAGGACGGCGGCGATCTTTCCGGCGGCGACGGCGACCGAGGCGGCGCGCGTCCCCCCGGGGGTGATGACGCGAGTCGAGCGCAGTACCAGTTCCACGTCGTCGGACACGCCGGAACCTCCCCATCTACTTCCACAGAGCGAAATTCAACGTTCTGTTGACGGAGTCTTCATGTCGATCCGGGGCCAGTCAAGAGTGTCCGGACGGTGCACCGACACATCAGACCGGCAGTTGGATGTTTCCACGAGATGGAATTAGGATTTCGCCATACAGAATGTAGCTATCGCCGCGGCGGGCCGGCCCGGTAACTTCCCGAGCACCTCCGCCACCCGGACAAACCCGCTCTGACCGGCGAGGACGGCACCGCCCCGACACTGGGGCCGATGCCGGCCGCCCGGTAGGCTGCTTCCTTGCCTGCCTGCACCGAAAGGACCGCGCCGTGCCGACGTCCAGCGCCAGCACCACCGACGCTTCCGCCAAGTCCACCGCCGGCGGCGGTGGCGTCCAGTCCCTCGAGCGCGCCTTCGATCTGCTCGAACGCATGGCCGACGCGGGTGGCGAGGTCGGGCTCAGCGAGCTGTCCACCGCCAGCGGCCTGCCCCTGCCGACCATCCACCGTCTCATGCGCACGCTCGTCGCGTGCGGCTACGTCCGGCAGCAGCCCAACCGGCGGTACGCGCTCGGCCCCCGCCTGATCCGCCTCGGCGAGTCCGCCTCCCGCCTGCTGGGGACCTGGGCGCGGCCCTACCTGGCACGGCTGGTGGAGGAGACCGGCGAGACGGCCAACATGGCCCTGCTCGACGGGGACGAGATCGTCTACGTCGCCCAGGTGCCCTCCAAGCACTCCATGCGCATGTTCACGGAGGTCGGCCGCCGGGTGCTGCCGCACTCCACCGGCGTCGGCAAGGCCCTGCTCGCCCACACCCCGGCCGACGAGGTACGGGCCCTGCTCGCGCGCACCGGCATGCCGGCCGCGACCGAGAAGACCATCACCACGCCCGAGGGCTTCCTCGACGCCCTGGAGCAGGTCCGCAAGCTGGGCTACGCGGTCGACGACAACGAGCAGGAAATAGGAGTCCGCTGCCTGGCCGTGTCGGTGCCGAACTCGCCGACCCCCGCCGCGATCTCCATCTCGGGTCCGGCCGGCCGGGTCACCGAGGACCTGACCGCGTCGATCGTGCCGATCCTGCAGAACGTGGCGGCCGAACTGTCCGTGGCCCTGCAGAGCCAGAACCCCGCCTGACCCCACGAGCAGGATCCGTCCCCGCCGACACCTGCGGCGGGGCGCGGTGCCGGGATGCCGCGGATCACCCGGGGCGGGGGCCCGGGGGCGAGGCGTTGGGCCGGGTGCCGGTGCTCCCGTGGCGGGGGCGGGCCGCCCGGGGCAGCGTGGTGCGCACTGCCCGCGTCCCCGAGGTCACCGAGGTCCGCCCATGGCCCGCGACTCCGTCACGGCGCCCCTGCCGGGGCGCGCCCTGCACCCGCCGCCCGCGGACCCGGCGGCGCGCCGCCGGGACCTGGCCCGGCTGGCGCCCGTCGCCGCGGCCTACGCCCTCGTCCAGCTGCTCCTCGCCGTGCCCGGCACCGGCCTCGGCTGGGACGAGACCGTGTACGTCAGCCAGGTCGCCCGGGACGCCCCCGCCGCTTTCTTCAGCGCCCCGCGCGCCCGCGGGATCAGCTGGCTCGCCGCCCCCGTCGCCGCGTCCACGTCCTCCGTCCTCGCCCTGCGCATCTACCTGGCCCTGCTGTCGACGGCCGCCCTGCTGCTCGCGCTGTGGGTGTGGCGCCGGCTGCTGCCCGTCCCGGTGCTCGCCCTCGCCGGCCTGCTGTTCGCCGGGCTGTGGCCGACCCTGACGTACGGGCCGCAGGCCATGCCCAACCTCTGGGTGGCCTTCGCGGCGCTGACCGCCGTCGGCTGCTTCCTGCGCGCCGCCGCCGACCGGCGGGACCGCCGTGCCCTCGCCGGGGCGGGGGTCGCCGTGGCGTTCGCCGCGCTGATGCGGCCCGCCGACGCCTTCTGGCTGGTCCTGCCCCTGGTGTGCGCCGCGGTGGCCGTTCCGGGCCGGCGGCGGCCGGCCCTGCCCGCCGTCCTCGCGGCCGGTGCCCTGGCCGGCTGGGCCCCGTGGCTGGTCGAGGCGCAGCGGGACCACGGGGGCGTACTGGTCAGACTGCACCGGGCCGCCGAGATCCAGGGCGGGCTCGGCTGGCACCCGGCGTTCGGGGACCATCTGCGGGCCCTCGCCGGGCGGACCCTGTGCCGTCCGTGCGACGTGCCCTGGGACCAGCCGGTCACCGGACTGTGGTGGCTCGCCCTGCCCCTGCTGACCGCCGGCGGGCTGGCCGCCGCGTACCGGACGGACCTGCTGCGGCCGGTCCTCGCGGCCACCGCGGCCGGGCTGTCCCTGGCCACGCCCTACCTGCTGATGGTGGGGTACGCCGCCCCGCGCTTCCTGCTCCCCGCGTACGCCCTGCTCGCGCTGCCCGCCGCGCTGTGCCTGGCCCGGCTGCTGCGCGCGGCCCGCGGCCGTCCGGCCGTCCGCGGCCTGCTGTGCCTGGTGCTGGCCGGGCACCTCGCGCTCCAGCTGCTCCTCACGGCCGCGGTGGCGGACCGCAGCCGGGCCGCGCGGACGGCCTTCGCCGCCGTGGCGGCCGAGCTGCACCGCCGGGGCGTCCGGCCGCCGTGCGTCGTCAGCGGCGTCGAGGCGGTCCGGGTCGCGTACCGCGCCGGCTGCGCCTCGCGCCAGGTGTACGGCGGCCACGACGGCAGCATCAGCGCCGCGGGCCTCGCCGCCCTCGCGGCCCGGCAGCCCGCCGCGGTGCTGGTCGCGGACGGCGCCGCTGCACCGCCGTGGGCCCGGGGCTGGCGGCCGTACCCGCTGCCCGGCCTGCCCGGGGAGCGGCCGTGGCGCGTCTACCTCGCGCCGTCGGCCCGGCCCGCCGGCTGAACGGCAGTCCTGGCAACCCCGGCGACCCCCGCTGCCCCGGCAGCCCCGGCAACCTCGGCAGCCCCAGCCGCCCCCGGTGCCCCGGCCGCGGGGTCGGCACCGCCCGGGGCGCCGGCCCGCGGGGCGGCCTCCGTGAGGCGGCCGTCCGTCATCGTCGCCGTGCGGTCCATCCGCTCCAGGTGGGCCCGGTCGTGGGTGACCAGCACCGTCGCCGTGCCCCGCTCCCGGGTGAGGGTGACCAGCAGGTCGAGGACGGCCGCGCCGCGCTCGTGGTCCAGGGCGCTGGTGGGCTCGTCGACGAGCAGCACCACCGGCTCGTTCATCAGGGCCCGCGCGATGTTCACCCGCTGCCGCTGGCCCCCGGAGAGCTGGTGCGGCCGTTTGTCCGCCTTGTCGGCCATGCCGACGGCGTCCAGCAGCTCCAGGGCCCGGCGGCGCAGCACCTTCGAGGGACGGCCGGACAGGTGTGCCATGACCTGGAGCTGCTCGGCCGCGGTGAGCGAGGCCAGCAGGTTGGACTGCTGGAAGACGATGCCGATCTTCTCCCGGCGCAGGGCCGCCTTCTCGGCCGGACCGAGCACCGTGGTGTCCTGCCCGGCCACCTCCACCCGGCCCGAGTCGGGGGTGACGAGGGTGGCGGCGACCGCGAGCAGGCTGGACTTGCCGGAGCCGGACGGCCCGACCACGGCCGTCAGGGTGCCGGCGGCCACCTCCAGGCGGACCTCGTCGAGGGCGGTCAGCCGGCCCTCACCGTCCGGATAGGTGAGCGTGACGTCGTGGACGAGGAGGGTCATCGGGCGCTCCCGAGCGCGATCAGGGGGTCGACGGCGGTGATCCGCCGGATGGACAGGGCCGCGCCCAGCGCACCGAGCACGATCATGATCGCGGCGGGGGCCAGGACGGTGGCGGCGTCGAGGACGAAGGGCACGTCGCCGCCGCTGATCAGCGCGCCGATGCCGGCCGCGAGCGCCGTGCCGAGCCCGGTGCCGATCGCCAGCATGACCACCGCCTGGCCGAGGGCGTCGCGCAGCAGGTAGGGGGTGGATGCGCCCAGTGCCTTCAGGACGGCGATGTCACCGGCGCGCTGGATGGTCCAGACGGTGAAGAAGGCCCCTATGACGAGGGCGGAGATCGCGAAGAGGAAGCCGCGCATCAGCTGGAGGGAGCCGTTCTCGGCCTGGTAGGACCCTATGGCGCCGAGGGCCTCCTCGATGGTCTGCGCCCGGGTGCCGGCGGCCCGGTCGCCGGTGGTGAGGCCGGCGCCGGTGGCGTCGGGTGCGTCGAGGGCGACGACGGTCGCGGTCGTGTCGAGGGACGTGCCGGGGTTGCCGATGCGCTGCCAGTCGTCCAGGTCCGCCCAGACGACCGGGGTGTGGCTGTAGGCGGCGGTGCCGGAGACGGCGGCCACGGTCAGTTCGAGCGGGCCGATCTTCAGCCGGGAGCCGGCGGTGAGGCCTCCGAGCTCCTTGGCAGCCTTCTCGGCGAGCACCACCCGGCCCTGGCCGAGGCCGGTGGCGGTCGGTGCGAGCGGGCCGGCCGGGTCCACGCCGAAGACGGAGACGGCGGCGGTGCGCTCGCCCGCGGCGGCGTTGGTGGTGCGGATGCCGAGCGGCTGCGCCGACCTCACCCCGGGCTGCGCCCTCCAGGCCCGCCAGGCCTTCTCGGACACCTGTGAGTTGGTGAACGACACCTTCTGGTCCCCGGGGGGCTCGGCGAAGGCCAGGTGCGTGGCCGGCAGGCCGGTGACGGCCGAGATGTTCTCCCGGGCCAGGCCGGCGGTGAGCCCGGACAACAGGCCGACCAGCAGGGTGATCAGCAGGACCACCGAACCCATGAGTGCGAAGCGGCCCCTTGCGAACCGCAGGTCTCTCCAAGCGACGAACATGCCCCCACCTTGGTCTCCCGCATCTCCGCCGGGCATCGCGCCACGGGAGCGATCCTCGTATCGAAGGACGCATCCCGACATCAAACTTTCGATTGACCGGGCCCGCCCCGGACCCCCTTACGCTGGTCGGGCCATGACCGCGTCACCCCTCCGCCCCCTCACCCCCGTCTCCCGCGTCCTGCGGCTGTGCCTGCACGCCCTGCTGCTGGCCCTGCTCGTGCTCGCCGCGGGGCGGGCCGTCGCCCACTCCCTGCCCTCGGCGGGCGCGGTGGTCGCCGTCTGCGCCGTGCTGGCCGCCCTGTACGGGGCCGGGGCGCGCTCCCCCGCCGTCCGCGGGTCGGCCGCGGCCGCCGGGGGGTGGCTCGCGGCGCTCGGCGCGGTGTGGGCGGCGCTGCTGGTGCTGTCCCCCGACGGGCTGTGGATCGCGTTCCCGCTGTACTTCCTGGAGCTGCACCTGCTGCGGCTGCGCTGGGGCGTGGCCGCCGTGGCCGTGACCGCCGGCGCGGCCATCGCCTCGTTCCTCGGCCACAGCGGCACCGTGACGCCGGGCGCCTTCCTCGGGCCGCTGCTCGGCGCCGCCGTGGCCGTGGCGACCGTCCTCGGCTACCAGGCGCTGTACCGGGAGAGCGAACGCCGCCGCGAGCTGATCGAGGAGCTCATCGCCACCCGGGCCGAGCTGGCAGCGGCCGAACGCGACGCCGGGACCGTGGCGGAGCGGGAGCGGCTGGCCCGGGAGATCCACGACACCCTGGCCCAGGGGCTGTCCTCCATCCAGCTGCTGCTGCGGGCCGCCGAGCGGGCCCTGCCCGAGCGGGATCCGCGGCTGGCCCCGGCCCTGGAGCACATCGGCCGGGCGCGGGAGGCCGCCCAGGACAACCTCGCCGAGGCCCGCCGGTTCGTCCGCGCCCTGACCCCGCCGGACCTGGAGCACGGCTCGCTGGCCGCGGCACTGGAGCGGCTGTGCGCCGGGGTGCCGCAGGCCCGGTTCTCGGTCAGCGGCACCCCGCGGGAGCTGCCCACCCCGTACGAGGTGGCGCTGCTGCGGATCGCGCAGTCGGCCCTGGCCAACGTGGTGCGGCACGCGGGGGCCGGGCGCGCCGGGATCACCCTGACCTTCATGGACGGCTCCGTGACGCTCGACGTCGTGGACGACGGGACCGGCTTCGAACCGGCGAGCGCCCCTTCCGGCGAAGGCGGCTTCGGACTGCCGGCGATGCGGGCGCGGGCCGAGACGCTGGGCGGGCTGTTCACCGTGGAGTCCGCGCCGGGCCAGGGCACCGCCGTGGCCGTCACCCTGCCGCTGCCCGCGTGCGCCCGCGACGCCGCGGACGCTGCCGCGGGCGGCGCCGTCGGCGCCGCCGGCGCCGCCGACCACCTGGAGGCTTCCCGATGACGATCCGACTGCTGCTGGCCGACGACCACCCGGTGGTGCGGGCCGGGCTGCGCGCCGTGCTGGACACGGAACCGGACTTCTCGGTGGTCGCGGAGGCGGCGACCGCCGAGCGGGCGGTGGAGCTGACCGCCGCCGGGGCCGTGGACGTGGTCCTGATGGACCTCCAGTTCGGCGCGGGCATGCACGGCTCGGCGGCCACCGCACAGATCACCGCCCGGCCCGGGGCGCCCCGGGTGCTGGTGCTGACCACGTACGACACGGACGCGGACATCCTCGCGGCGGTCGAGGCCGGCGCGTCGGGCTACCTCCTCAAGGACGCCCCGCCGGAGGAGCTGGCCGCGGCCGTGCGCACGGCCGCGGCGGGCCAGTCGGCGCTGGCCCCGGCGGTGGCGCTGCGCCTGATGGACCGGATGCGGACGCCGGCGGAGGCGCTGACGAAGCGGGAGCTGGAGGTGCTCCAGCTGGTGGCCGACGGCCTGTCGAACCAGCAGATATCGAAGCGGCTCTTCCTCAGCCAGGCCACGGTCAAGTCCCACCTGGTGCACGTCTACGCCAAGCTCGGCGTGGACTCGCGTACGGCGGCGGTGGCCGCGGCCGCCACCCGCCGCCTCATCCGCACCCCGTAGCCGCGCGAGCCACGCGAGCCACGGGCCGCCGCTGGCCGCCGCTAGGCCACCCAGTGGGGCCGCTCCACCGACGGGGCCAGCGGCGCGCCGTCGTAGCAGGCCGCGGCGAGGCGGCGTATCCCCTCCTCCAGGCGGTCCGCCGGCAGCGTGTACGGGATCCGGATCCGGTGCTCGAAGGTGCCCGGGTCCACGCCGAAGCGGGCCCCGCGCCCGATGTGCACCCCGGCGGCCGCGGCCCGCTCCGCCAGCGCGGAGCCCACCGGCCCGCCCAGGTCCACCCACAGCGACAGCCCGCCCGGCGGAACCCGCCAGGACCACTCCGGGGTGTGCCGTCGCAGCGCCCGTACGAGTGCCTCGCGGCGGTCCCGCAGCTGCGCGAGGCGGGCCGGCAGGACCCGCTCGGCGCTCTCCAGCAGCGGCAGGGCGACGAGCTGGTCGAGCACGGAGCCGGTCAGGTCGGCCGCCACCCGCACCGCGGCCAGCTCGGTGACCAGCTTCTCCGTGGCCCGGATCCAGCCCACCCGCAGCCCGCCCCAGTGCGTCTTGCTGAGCGAGCCGATCGTCACGACGTGGTCCGCCGCGCCCCGCGGCGCCAGGGAGGCCAGCGGCTGCGGGGTCGGGACGTCGAGGGCGATGTCGGCGATCGTCTCGTCGACCACCAGCCAGGTGCCGGTCCGGCGGGTCGCCGACAGCAGCCGCAGCCGCTCCTCGGGCGGCATCAGCGCGCCGGTCGGATTGTGGAAGTCGGGGATCGCGTACGCCAGCCTCGGCACGGTCTGGCGCAGCGTGGACTCGGCGTTCTCCATGTCCCAGCCGGCGTCGGAGACCACGACGGGCACGGTGCGCAGTCGGGCGTGCCGCAGGGCGTCGAGGACGTTCGCGTAGGTCGGGTTCTCCGTCACGACGCGGTCTCCCGCGTGGCAGAGCAGGCTCGCGACCAGGACGAAGGCGTGCTGCGCCCCGGCCGTGACGAGTATCTGCTCGGGGCGGGTGGCCAGGCCCCGCCGGGTGAACCGGTCGGCGACGGCGCGGCGCAGCTCGGGCAGCCCGAAGGGGTGGTAGCCGGGGTCGTGGGCGAGGGCGGGCAGTCGGGCGGCCGCCTGGGCGAGGGCCTCGGCGAGGCTCTCCTGCGGGGCGCCCATGGCGGCGACGGCGAGGTCGATGCCGTCGGCCCGGTCGGCGGGCTGGGCGCCGGTCGCGCTCAGCAGGTGGGCGCCGACCGGGCCGTGGCCGTCGGGCAGTTCGGTCCAGGTGCCGGAGCCCCGCCGGCTGCGGCAGTAGCCGCTCTCGCGGAGCAGGTCGTAGGCGGCGGTGACGGTGGCCCGGCTGGCGCCGAGCGCCTCGGCGAGCTCGCGTTCGGCCGGCAGCCGGACGTGCAGGGGGACGCGGCCGTCGAGGACCAGGCTGCGGACGGCCTCGGCGAGCGACCGGTAGCCGGGTCGGCCCCGCACCTCGGCGGGGAGCAGCGCCGCGAGGGCGCGGCTGCCGATCGTCCTGTCCGCCGTTCGGACCACTCCCCCGTTTGCCATGCCAACCTCCCCCGATTGGCTCTGCCTGCCAGGCCAATCAGGGTCCAGACTCGCGGCATTGGCCCCCGATTGGCAAGGAGAATGCCCGATGCCCGCTGTCCGGACCCCGCTCGCCGCCCAGGCCACCCCGCCGTCCGTCCTCACGGACCGGGACGAGCGGGCCCTGGTGGCCGCCGCCGAGAACCGGATCTGCGAGCCGCTGCGGCTCGGCGCCGTGGTCGCCTCGCTGCGCCGGACCCTGTGGCGCACGCTCGCCCGGCCGCCGCACACGACGGGCCCGGTGCAGGGGCGAGAATCGCTGCCATGCCGACCGACTCCCGCTCCGATTCCCTCCCCGACCGCTCCGCCGCGTCCGGGCGGTCCTCCGGCCCGGTGATCGCCGGGCTGCTGCTCGCGGCCGGGGGGGGGGGGGGGGGGGGGGGGGGAGCCCCAGACACACCGTTCCCCCCCCAAGGGACCCCCAGCTCCCGACA